>NZ_WKFA01000079.1:0-21274 GCF_021605325.1 Pseudomonas sp. PA-7-1E | reverse complement strand
ACAATGCCAGAATGCCAATGATGGGCGGAAATAATGAGTCTCGCGGAACTGGGCTTAGGTATGATTTTGCCGCCTCACTTTTGAGGTTTAGTGTCACAACCGTATCGAATCCAATTTACTTTTTGCTTCCTGCTATGTTCGGAAAAATATCCGCATAAATTTAATTTTCAAGGAGCTTCTAAATGGCAAGGCAAGAAATAAATATCGGTGTTGCACCCACAGGTGCTGGCGGCGATACAACCCGCAGTGCTGCCGTTAAAATTAACGCCATGACCCAAGAGCTTTACTCTCGTAATGGTCTGCTTGGCACTGCCTCAAATAAAAATGTAGGTATTGGGCCAGGCGAAATTCAAGATGTGAGTGCACCAGCAGCGATGGTCGGAAACTCTGCCTTTGCGGAAGTCGGCAGTCACTTCACAGCTTACGGGGACAACACAACAAACGTCCCTGCTGGCGGGCTTTATTGGGCTGGACTACGGGCTCAATTCCCATTTCAGAACGCCGCTGTGGACTTGGTGGGCCAAGTTCTTTCAACCGGCAGTATGAATCTTATGTTCCGAACTGTCGCGGGTAGCGGCCTGCCTGATGCTTGGAGAAAGATCTACCACGACGGGAATACCACGAGAGGCTCAGGCGGAGTTTTGTCGGCAGCATCGCCAATTGTGCGCATTGCAAATGTTGCTGATACCACCCGCCTTGACTTGCAGGAAACTACCTTCGAGGCGGCCGGCGGCTGGGGCGTTGCAAACGACCAGGCCCGGGGTGTAGCGGTTGAGCGGCTGGGTGTCGGCGAGTACCGCATCACCGGGTGCCTGGGGTTGGCGCTTGAAGGCTGGCGCACGCATGACCCTGTCTCGCCAGATGGCGGCCGGATGCTGGGTATCACTGAAAGCCACCAGGATGAAGATGGGGCCGTCACGGTGCGTCTATTCAAGCAGCGCTGGACGCTGAGTGATGACGGGGAAATGGTGTCAGGTCGTGGGGCGCCGATAGATGTACCGCTCAACAGCTGGATCGATGTGCGTCTTGAGATGCCTGCTATTGAGTACCCATCACCACCGCCGCCACTCCCAGCCACCACCGAAGAATGACAGCCCGCCAATGAGCGGGCTTTTTTACGTCTGGAGAAAATGCATGAACGCAACTGAGAAAGACCGGGACATTCTGGCGCGCACGCTATGGGGAGAAGCCCGTGGTGAAGGGCTGGATGGTCAGATTGCCGTGGCCTGGACCATCCGCAATCGCGTGTTCGATGGCAAGGCAAAATCCTGGTGGGGGGAGGGCTACGCCGGTGTGTGCCTGAAGCCGTGGCAGTTCAGCTGCTGGAATCAGAACGATCCGAACTACGCCTACCTGAGCGGCGCCAAGCAGATCCCGGCGTCTCAGTTCGCCCAGGCTCAGCGTGCGGCTGACCAGGTGATGTCCGGCACGGTACCGGATCCAACCGGCGGTGCCACGCACTACTACGCAACGACAATGCCGAAGGCTCCGGCCTGGGCGGCGAAGGCCAAGCAGACTTTGCGCCTGGGACATCACGTCTTCTTCAAGGATGTGCCGTGATGACGCCCGGGCAGATCCTTTGCGCGATCCTGCTGGCGCTGGCCATCGGGTTTGGTGGCGCATGGCAGATTCAAGACTGGCGCATGGGCGAAAGGCTGGCTGAGCAGGCCGGGCAGTTCGAGAAAGACCTGGCCGCGATCAGCAATTCGGCTGCCGCCCAGGCCCAAGCCGAGCAAGGCAAGCGCCTGGCCCTAGAGCAGCAGCTCGCCGGCCAGGACCAACAACACTCCAAGGAATTATTCGATGCCCAACGCAACCAGGCTCGCCTGCGTGACCAGCTTGCTACTGCTGATGTCCGGCTGTCAGTCATCCTTGCCGAGGATTCAGCCAGTAGCTGCAACGTGCCTACCGCCCCCGGCGGCGCCGGCGTGGTTCATGCAGCCCGTCGAGCCCAACTTGACCCAGCGCATGCTCAAAGAATTATCCGCATCACCGATGACGGGGATAACGCCATAATCGCCTTGCGTGCGTGCCAGGCCTATGTCCGCGCAATTGCACGATGAGTGCGTTGAGCTAATATTGCCGGGTGCGCTCTGACTTCGATCATTTTGGTAACTGAAGGGCACCATGGATAAGCGGCTTGCGGGGCTTTCAATACTGCTCACCCTTGGATGGGTCGTCACAGTGGCGTCTGTCATGTGGTATTTCTACGACAATTAACCTAAAGGTCGTATCACTTCTGGTCCCTTATTCCGCACGTTACCCACGGCCATGCTGACCTTGAACCATTCGAACACTTCGGACGGCTCGCCCTGGTGCAGAACCATTTGCTCGGCTCGCTCCTTGGGCGTGGCCGGGTCCAACCATTCCCGCGCCAAGTCTGGCGTCAACACTACGGGCCGCCGGTCGTGAATGTCCACCATGCCGCCGGCGCTGTCGGCGGTGATGATCACGAAGCCATCATGCTCGCCTGGGCCTTCATCAGCATCCGGTAGCTGGCCGATGGCGGCGCAGAATATCGGTGCACCATCCCGCCGGCGGATGAGGTAGGGCTGCTTCTTGGTCCCACCCTCATCCACCCACTCAAACCAGTTGTCGATAGGCGCGATCGCCCGGTGCGGCCAGATCGCGCGGAAGAACGGGCCGTGGGCTACCTTCTCCACGCGGGCATTGATCGGCGCTGCCCGGTCTTTTGCCCAGTGAGGTCGCCAGCCCCAGCGAACCGGATCGGCGTGGAGTAGGTCGCCCTGCAGGTGAAGCAGTGCAACCGCGGTTGTCGGTGCCACGTTGTACCGCTCAATCGGCTGATCGCCCACGGAGTTCGCCAGAGCATTGGGCATGCTCAGAGCTGCAACGAAGTCGTGGATTCCCCGGTACTGCGAAAGTCTCCCGCACATAAGCATCTCCGCTCGTCGGGCTCTCTGAACTGCCGCGCCCCGACGCTTTTCTCTAGAGTCTAGACAATGGGCGGGGAGTTTCGTTATGGCGGGATATATTCTGAAAATTAAAGAAATAGACGTCTCTGGTGCGCATCGCAAAAAATCCTCGTTTTTTTTGGCCGCGCCGGTGGAAAGGCTCGAGTTTCGTATACTTGTTGCCGATTACCTAAAGCGGAGACGCCTTATTAGCGATGGCGAGTGGCGAGAACTGATCGAGGAAGCAGTTGCGGCCTATGCCGACGAGTTAGGCTAATGGCTGCTTGTAAACGCTAAGCTCGAGCAGCAGGCGCTGGTTCTCCCTGAGCAGCTGGTCGCGTTGCCCGGTGACGATCTTCACGCTTTGCACTGAGGCAAACGAGTACTGTTGCTCAAGCGTGCTGATCTTTTCCTCAGCCGCTGCGAGCTTTTCCTCTGCCTCAGCCTTGCCTGTCATCAGCAAATCATTCATCTGCACCAGGCCGGCGATATTCGCCCGCGCTCGACGTAGCATGCGCTCAGTCTCCACCAACTCATCCACGAGGATTGCGCACTGGTGCTGGTACATCTCAAGGGGAGTGGGGCAACCGAGCCAATCATCTGTGTCCATGTCTACGTGCATAACGCGAATCTCAAATACTGTATGTGCGTACAGTAATCGAGGTTTGGACGTGGCGCGATTTGAGCCGACGAGCTGTATGGGCTTGCGACTATTCCGATTCCATCAGCACGGCGAGAGTCATTTTGATGAACTCTTCGTTGTGTCCGATTGTGAAGAGGGCGCCTCGCACGTTGTCTGCCACCTCGGCGGAGCCACGTTGCTCAACCCAATTTGACAGCTCCAGGATGGACGCCTCGAGGGCAAGTTGGTTTTCGTAGAGTTTTGAAAGCAGGGAAGGGATCAGGTCTGAGTTCGGCATCGTTGTTCCTCCGTGGAGCGAACAGCGTAGCAGGCAAATTATGGAGTTGGGAGATCGTTCAGCAGGACGCCGGAGGAGGGGTAAATCATTTCCGCAACCCAGTGCACGCCCCTTGATATATGCGGGCTGTAGGCTGGTTAAAAACTCTAAGTTGTGGAAACGATGCATGGCTAAGTTATTGATTTATATAATTAACTCGGCAGTCTTGAAAACCGGCGAACGTTAATAGCGTTCCCAGGGTTCGAATCCCTGGTTTCCCGCCAAGATTCACACAAAAGCCTCGCGAAAGCGGGGCTTTTGCGTTTCTGAGGTTTGAGAATGTTTCTTATGCTTTTGGCAGGAGTTCCGAAACTTTCGGGTAGGAGTTCCGAAACTTTGCCTATTTGGACGGTTTCGCGGTGGCGCCAATCCTTCTGTAAACCCGCTTTGTGATCTCCTGTTTGCTGTGTCCCAGCAGCAGGCTTGCATCCCCGATATCGATGATTTCCGACGCAGCCTTCGGCCGGATGTCGCGGAACTGAAACCCTCCAATCTTGGCCGCGAGCAGCGGGTCGCCTTGTTCGATGGCGTTCTGCTGGGCTTTTTCCCGAGCCTTGTCCCAGCGCAAGCGCAACATCCCCTTCGTCATTCGCTTTCCATTCCTGTTGATCAACAGGTACTTGGATGAATGACCGACATTCCTTTCGCCAATCTCCCTGACCAATCTCCCCAAGCTGTTTTCCCCGGCTTCCGTACGCATCAGGATTCGAAGCTTCTGGCCAGTCTTGCCCTGCGTTACCAGGAAGTAGTCACCCTCTGTATCGTCGCTGCGCATGATCAGCACGTCAGCAGGCCGCTGTCCGGTCAAATAGCCCAGGTCCATGGCTTCCTTCAGTTCTTGTTCGGCAACCGCGTAGACGGCATCCCAAACAGCCGCGTTGGCGTAGTAATCACGCGGCGCCTCCTTGTTCTTCCTGATGCCCTGGCAAGGGTTCTCCCGCTCCGTGAGGCCCCACTCCCTGGCCATGTTGAAAACGTGGGACAGGAGCGCGATCTCGCGGTTGGCACGAACCTTCGCTGAGCGGGCATCACGGTAACCGGCGATGTTGAACGGCGTAATTGAATCGATGGGCGCCTCATCAAACGTAGGACGAAGCTGTTTCAGTTCGGCCATGTTGTCCTTCTGGGTCCGCTCCCCCTTTTTTGGGATGACGTCGCGCACGTACCGGTCGAAGATGCCCTTCATCGTTGTGAGGTCGGCAGGTTTTTCTTTGGCCTCCAGTTCGGCCCACTTCAGCCGGGCTTTGCTCAGGTCTGTTCCAAGCGGAATCTCTTTACCCGCTGAGTCACGGTAGTAGTAGCCGATCCAGATCTTGCCATTCTTCCTTGGGCGCTTACGGCGCACCATTCCTGGTGGCAAGTCCCTGTTTTCCGTGTTCCGAGGGCGCATATCAGTTCACTCTGGAGAAGTCAGGCGTCCAAGCCGGTCGCGGCGGTGGCGGGTTTAGATCAGCAATTGTGGCGTTGACCATGCCCAGCTTCATGCGGGCGAACATCCGACCAACCAGTGGCCGGCCGCCGCGGCTCTCGACGTACACCCAGTTGCGATCCTTGAGCCATTTGCGCTGATCACATCGACGCTTGTAACCGGTAAGGTCGGCGAGCTCATCGTCCGACAGTATTTCAGCCTGCATATCTACCTCCCGCCGCCCACAGTGGGCCGCGCTTTCTTGATGATGTGGATGGCCAGGCCGAAGCTGATCAGTAGCCAGGCGCATGTGCCGGTGAAGGCGTAGAGCAGTGCCTCGGTGGTGCCCGTGGCGACAAGGGCGGGCCCGGCCCAGAAGAACCAGCCGATGGTTCCTACCAGGTACAGAAAAGCGCCCAGCAGTATCAGGGTGAGTTTCATAGCGAACATGGGGTGTCCTTGCCGCGCTAGGCGGCAGAAGGTGGGTGATTGTTTGTTGTCAGTCGGGATCGGGCGGAGATTATCTCGGCGCACTCACAAGGTTGCCTTCGGGGAGCTTGGCGGCCAGCGACTCGGCAACGATGCTTCGGATATCGGAGTTGAGGTATTCTGTAAACATGGTAAGAGTTCTAACGTGTATATGGGGTAAGATGGCATAAATATTTCGAGGCGAGTGTGTAATGGGGCGTGTGCTGGCGATAGTGGGAGTTGTTGTTACTGTAGGGTATTTGGTTTTTGTTTGGTGGTTAGTGGGGGGGCGAATTGATTCCCTGCAAACTATGAAGCTAAATGAGGTAGGGGATTTTTTAGCAGGTGCATTTGGCCCATTAGCAATTCTTTGGCTCGTATTGGGGTTTTTCCAGCAGGGCGTAGAGCTTCGGCAAGGTACCGAGGCGCTGAAGATGCAAGCAGAAGAACTGAGGGCATCGGTGCAGCAACAGTCGGCTATGGTTGATGTTTCGAAAGAGCAACTGCGTACTGCAATAGATGCGGCACAATATGAGAAGCAGCTCAACGAAAGAAACTGTGAGCCGCATACTGATTTCAAATTCAAGTATATGGTTACTAAAGGTCCTGTGGAAATTGCCACTTTCGCGCTGTCCAACATCGGCCCTAGATGCCGAGCGTTGAGTGTCATATTTTCTTCTTCTGAATCTGAACAGATAATTTTGACGTATCAGGAGGTTTTCGCAAGTAAAGAAATTGAAGTTGAGGTTTCTGAAAGACTGCTGAGTGTATCTGAAGTCAGAGAGGTTGCTCTTAGCTATACCAAAAATAACGGAACAGTGAGCCATGAGGTTTATGGTATTCGGAAAGTCCAGCCTAAATTTGGTAGTCTCTATGCGGAAGTTGTAAGACTCTAGAGTTAATCAGCAAGCTTTCATTAATGCCTCAATTATTCGCTGGCCAGCCAGCGGCGGTACCGCATTGCCAGTCATGTGCATGGTCAGGCGGTGGTGGTCCGGGCGCAGCGTGTCTTTCGGGAAAGACTGCGCTGCCATGGCCTCGTCGGCGGTGATCATGCGCATCCGGTCGCCGTCGACCACGGCCCATCGATCCAGGGTGGTGATCGTGCCGATTGGGCGGTCCAGGCTTCGGCCGGTGAGACCCGACCCAGAACCGTAGTAAGGCATTACAAACCGCTCACCGAAGCGTTCGCGGCCATTCTTCACGCGTATCAGCGTTGACTCTGCGCGTCCTGGCTTGATGATTGGCGACCACTTGCCGGCGCCGAAGTCGATAATTTGGCTCGCCGGAACGTGGGGATACTTCGGCAGTTGCAAATGCAGTGGTGCCTTACTTCGGGAGCAGACGACAAACAGCCGCTTGCGATGCTGTGGCACGCCGAGGTCCGCGCAATCTACAAGGTGAGGAGCCAGCGTGTAGCCCAGGCGCTGCAGTGCATCAGCCCACGCCGGATAGAGAACCCAGTCCATGAACTCTTTTACGTTTTCGATAACGGCAAAGTCTGGCCTATTTACCTCTGCGTTGGCCACCGGCGCCCAGGCTGTTGAGCGCGAGTTGTCGTGTTTAGGGTTGCCGGCTTTCTTGCCTCGCGCCGGGGTGTGGCCCTGGCAGCAGGGAGAGGCTAGCATCACGTCATGCTTTGGAACCTGCGACCAATCCGCTTGGTGCAAGTCTTGGCAAACGTGCTGCGTATCCGGGTTGTTCCTGGTGTGCCATTCAACGGCAGCAGGCCAATGGTTGGCGGCCCACAGGACTTTGAGGCCGGCGTCTTTCCCGCCCCGGGTCCATCCGCCGAAGCCGGAAAACAAGTCAATTGCTGTAAGCATGGGGAGTCCTTGCGGGCTGTGCCCGAGGTGTGGTGCTACGATGGCTCCTTCCTTTAAATGGGCTGGACCATGACAAAGCACGATATTTACGATGAGATCGAAGGCTTTCAGGTTTGGAACTACATGGAGTGCGACAAGGACGATGAGGGCCGGGAGACCTGGCGTATCAACGTCGAGGTGAGGCGCGGCAGTGAAGTTGTGGTGCCGGTTGTTGCGGGTGACCGAACCTATGTTGATCGTGGCCTGGCGCAGGTTGCTGGGCGTGAGGTCGGGGGCAGGCTGATGGCTGAGCGAGGACTATAGGTTTTCTGTGGGTATGGGGATATCTATAATGATTCGAATGAGTGCCTAGACAATCGCTGACAGGAGGTTTTGTGTTTGATCAAATTCTAAGAGCAAGGATTTTGGAGTTACTGAACTTATTCTCGGCGACAGGCGCCCTCAATCATCAAGGGCAAAAGGGAGGGTTTAGGGAGCAGTTCGTAAAAAGCCTACTTGGGTCGCTGCTGCCACATCAATACGGTATAGGTTCGGGAATTGTTGTTGACTATAAGGGCAATCAGAGCCCTCAAGTTGATCTTGTAATTTACGATCGCCGAAAAATGCCGCCGATTTTGGAGCGAGACGGACACGGGGTGTACCCGATTGATTCTGTGCTCAGAGTCCTTGAGGTTAAAAGCACAATTGACAAACCGTCGATTGACCAATTTTTGAGGCAGGTGTTGATTTTTGATCCTGGCAACCCTAAGGGACTAAAGATGGCTCCGTCAATCGGCTCGGTAAGCTGCTCACCAAAATACCCACTATGCGGTTTGTTTGGTTTCTCTTCGAAGCTCTCTGATCCGTTTAAATATGCAGAAGAAACTCAGAGTGATTCTAAAACCGGTATGATCTACTGCGATGGTTACGGAGTGCTTAATTTACGGAATGGTGATCGTGTAGATTTAAAAGAAAAAATTGATAATATCAAATATTTCTCATCAGTATTCTTGGCCTGCATTGAAGAAGAAGCACGCTCTAGAAGTGAGTTTTCCCCGATACACTGGATCAGGTTTTACAGTTAGCCACCGCATAAGCAATCTATGTCTTCCGCCAAATGAACGAAATCAGCAATTCAAGCCATGCTTGCCGCCGGCGTTGTCGCACCTGGTTGCTGATGCGCTTCACGGAGTTTGCGACCACCCTTCGATGTTGATTTTCTTGCCGTCTGCGCGCGCTTCCAGAACCTGGGCGCGATTGATCGCGGCTTTCCAGGTGAAGCACATGCCCAGGACCTTGCCGGTGGAGCGCTCGACGACGTGATAGGCGCCTTTACCCTTGTTGATCACCTGGTAGCGAATCTCTTGCACTGGCTGCTCCTTGCCGATCAAGGCGAACAGGGCGCTGGTGGCGATGGATGCTCGGACACGGAGGGCCGCAAGCCCTTCGGACCGTTGTTGAATGGATGGATGCATGCTCGACCCTCGATGTTGGTTTGCGTGTATTCGTCAGCACCCTGACCGCCTGGCGGGTGCCGGTGGGCCCAGGGGAGGGTGCTGACGGGTAAATGCGAGATGTAAAAAAGCCCGAGGATTCCCCGGGCTTTTTTGTTGGCATCACGAAGACCTCCCTACGTGACAGCCTCCCAGGCCCGCTACTGGCGACGGCCTGGGTTTGAATCATCAACGGTGTTTTTGAGCTTGGGGTGGCCTACCGATTGTTCGGCCAGTGCGCGGTGACACCGACGGCCCAGATGCCCGCTGCCTGTCAGGTGGTGTGGCGCAGCCTTCAGGCTTTCTGCGCTACCAGGGTGAAGCCGTTAATGCTGCATTGGTGCAAACCCTCCGTGCTGAGTTGTTCGGTCGGCCGGCACCGCCCGGCATGTATCTGGCTTGGTTGCCCGTACCGTGGGCATCCCCTGGATTCGACCGAGGAAAAAATGGGTAATGTTGGTTTCCGGCGCAAGGCCGGGTGCTCGTCCTATTGCCGCCGGAAGGGGCGGGGCGCATTGCTTGCCGGGTCACTCACTCAGTTTCGGCGTTTCACCATCGAGCAGCCGTACAAGGTTTTCCCTGTCGTTGGCAGGCTTTCGGGCCTGTCTGCTCGCCGGTCGCCGGTAGAGGCAATGCGGTCTGTTGTTTGTTGCGCTGGCTGTTAAAGAGCGGTGGGCGTCGTGTACTTGCTCAGAAGCACAAGCCGGCTTGCATTCATAAAAGCATGCTTGCGCATTGAATGCAAGCACGCTTGTGTTTATTTTGCTTACTGTATGCATATACAGCACTCTAGGGAGGTGGTTATGGCAAAGCAGAAGGGAAGCCCATCAAGCTCGGCACGGGCAGAAATGACGGGCATGGAACGGCTGGGTTTGAGGGTTTCATCAATGATCAATCACCCGGTCGCGCAGGCGCAGCGTTGGGTGACGATTCACCGCCTGGACACGGACGGGGATCGGGAGTGGGAAGAGGTGCTGGGCGTGATCGCCGAGATGGACGAGCTTGAGCTGACGCTCAATGACGACGGCAGCGTTACGGTGAGGTGGGAGCAGCAGGAAGTCGAGGTGGAGGGCAGGGGAGAGGTTGAGTTTGAGCAGCAAGAAGAGCCAGCACCTTTCTGATAGGCATGAAAAAGCCCGCGTTGAGCGGGCTTATCTTTAAATACTTTAGTGGCTGCGGTACTTTTTACCGAGGTCGCTGTATACGAGCTCTAGCGCATCGTCTGATTCAGAAAATGGCCAATGCTCCTTAAGCTCTGTTGGATTTTCATGAGCCAACAAGTAAGAAAGAATAGCAACTGGCTGTGACCAGAAAACATCGGACTCAATTCTAGACTTGATTCTATCGCTGATGTATTTTCGGTGATTTAGGAACTCATCGAGCGAGTAGAGTACGTCTTCTTTTAATAGGTCTGTAAGGTTTTCTAGCACAAGCATATTGAACTTTTGATCCTTGTATTTTTTATTTGAAGTATACGAATCATAAATCCCCGTTAGCTGCTCAAGCAGCTCTCCGCGAATTTTAGTTTCCGACTCCAATATGCTCATTGTCTCACAGAATAAGTGATCAGCGGTTTCTATAAGTGCTGCGCTGCTAGATACGAACCTAATAGCCCTGCTTGGCGCTCCCCATGAGCTTTTATAAATGCTGTCATGGACTACCTCCGCATAGGCATGTTGCATAAGAGTACGTATCTGTAACTCGCAACACG
Organism: Pseudomonas sp. PA-7-1E; assembly: GCF_021605325.1. Taxonomy (NCBI): domain Bacteria; kingdom Pseudomonadati; phylum Pseudomonadota; class Gammaproteobacteria; order Pseudomonadales; family Pseudomonadaceae; genus Pseudomonas; species Pseudomonas sp. PA-7-1E. The sequence goes on along the minus strand of NZ_WKFA01000079.1, from coordinate 10,515 downwards.
TTTCTTTTGGTATGTGAATGCCATCGATTACGGTTGCAAGTTTAGCACGAATTTCAAAGTGGTGGGATTGGTATCCGAATTTGTCAGGCGCGTTCTCATACTCTTTCGATGTATCACGCGACTTTTGTATTTCCCAATCGGTATAAGAGTTTAGTGATTTGCATAATTCATCTACATGAGGGCTTAGAAGGCAAACAGCACGAACCCCTACGAGGTCCGTCATGTCAATCATTGGGTTTTTGTATGACTTTCGAGAGAGCTTGCCGACAGCGGAATCAATCTCCTTCACTCTGCTTGTAAGTATCTGAAGGGTTACTCCCTGAGCCTTTGCTAGACTTTTAATTAGTTCAAGGACATGATTTCCCCAGCACCTAAGCTCCGGCTGAGCAATAGTTAATTTGTCCTTGAACTCTTCAGGAGTCATATTATTCTTGACCTTGCACTACGCCCTTGATACGTACGGGGGTGTAGCCGTCCACCTGAGGCTCGACCTTCACATATTCAGCGAAGTCTACTTCTGCAGGAACTTGAATTTTTATCCCGGTGCTGAAATCCACGCGACGAGGCCGCCGCAGTTTTGCCTTAATATACGCAAGATCTTTTATCATCGCCGTATCAGGCAGCCCTGCACTGGTCATCGCCTGAACATAGTCTTTTCGGACTTCTTTTGGTAGATATTCATCTGAGAACGTAGTTATCGACATTGTACCTTTGTTGCTACGCAGGTCTGATCGTAGGGCCTCAAGGAGTGCGCCTCGCTCTTCCGGACTTACGGGCAACGTGTTAATAAAGGTCTTGGTGCTCTCATAGAATTTTCTTGTTTGATATTTTGAAGATCCGACGATATTCATTCCCAGAAAAGCATTGTAAAAATACGCTGCGGCCGACTTGGTTTCGGTGCTTGTAAGTAAGTGGTCAAATAAGAAATATCTGTAGTTGTGCTGAAGAAAGAGGCCGTCCTTAGGCGCTTGATAGGATATCTCAACTATTAACCCGATCTTGTATAGCCTTTGGGTTTGGGATAGAAGCATTTTTTTAATAAGGGTCAGGCTAACCGATCCGTTTACTTCAACTATGTTAAAACCTTTATCCGTTTCTGCCTTTATGACTGCTATATATGGGTTTTGATTTATTCCGACCTTGCCAGCCAAAACAATCAGTATTCCACCCGGCCATTTTGGGTTTGTCTGTGCGTCAGCAAGGTCCTCTGCGATTTTTTTTGATCGAGCGACGAAGTCTACGTCATTTGCTCGGATCATCGCGGCGGCTTTCTGCATGAACGAGTTTGCGTCTGTTTTCTCTACGTTAATTTCGATGCCATGAGAAGCGCTCCCCAGCGCTTCGGTCACTCGAACCTGTACAAGATCACGCGAATCGACATCTAATGTAATCAAATCATCAGATAGTTGGGGGGGGACTAAAACCCCTTCTTTCGTTCGGGGGTTAATCGTATGCGCTACCATTCTCTCAATTGAAAGAGCTTCAAACTCGAACTTGCTCATAATGTCCCTATAGTTTCTGTTGGCTAATATATTGTTTTAATTATTTGTTGTGTAATTTATAGCTTCGAATATGCAATAGGAAAAATGTTCTGGTTATAGTGGGCTCCCATTCCATACATAAAGCACACGAGCCAAGATATGGGTGTCGTCCACACGAATCTCTTCAATGTCGTGATGCTTGTTGTCCGAGATCATCTTGAAGCGGTCCTTGCCTTTCTTCTGCAGGCGCTTCACGTACAGCATTTCGTCGTGGGAAAAGAGGTAGATGCCGTCCCCGGTGAACTCCCGGATCGTGATGTCCACGAGCAGGGGGTCGCGATCCTTGATCGTCGGGGCCATCGACTGACCCCACCCGGTGATCATCTTGAGGTGGAAGTGCTCTTTGAAGGTGACACCCAGGTCGCGCAAATGTTTGGGGCTGACCCTGATGTCCTGGAGCATTTCCGGATATTCGTGCGGGATCTGCCCGCCGCCCATCGCAGCGCGCACGTCGTAGTGGGCAATCCATACTTCGTCACCGACTTGGCCCGGCCTGGTGAAGTCGACTTTCACTACATTGGTCAACTTCGACTCAAGCGCCACTTCTTCTACCACTTCGGCGATTCGCGCTCTCGCCTCTTCCGATAAGCCCCGGCCGTGCTTCGCGAGCATCTGCTTGACCAGGTCCGCCGACGAATAATTTCCAGGTTTTGGAGCGTCCGCGGCCTTCCGGCTTGGTGGCTCACCTTTGCCTGAGAGCAGCCAATCTACCGTAGTGTCATAGCCTTCAGCGATCGCTACCAGGTTTTCGTTCTTTATGTTGCCGGTATCACCGGCAAACCACTGGCGAACAGCTTCGTAGCTGACCCCGCAGGTGGTCGCTATATCCCTTTTGAATCCTCGCGGCCCGATCTCAGGCTTTCGCGCCAGGACAAGTTTCGCAATCCGATCAGTAATTTTCATGCAAGCAATCTACAAGTTAGCTTGGCAAGCATGCTTGCTTAGTAAACACAAGCATGCTTGAATTGCCGTATACCCAAAGGAGTCAGCCATGAACCGTGCCGACGCAATTAACCATTTCAAAGGGATCGCCCCCCTCGCCAAAGCGCTCGGCATCACATACGAGGCAGTCCGGCAGTGGGGCGAAGAGATCCCTGAGCTACGTCAGTACCAGCTTGAACTTGTAACCGACGGCCAATTGAAGGCCGACAAAAAGAAAACCGCTGCATAAGGCGTCCTTGTCATTGATCTGTTGAGCGAATGATCGCCGGACCTGGCGGCCGCTACCACGGAAACAAATTTGAGGTTTTACGAATGGAAGATTTCTTGAGGGCTTGCCACGCCACCATCAAGGAAAGCGGGGCAGAGGAACTGGCTGGGAAGATGTGCCTCGCGCACGTGAGTTTGCTGCAGCGCTCGAACCCGGATAACTCGGCGCACCACCTGACGATTGAACATCTGTTCGGCGTCTTGCTGCACACCGGCGACATGCGGCCACTGATGGCCCTCGCCGACAAGTTTGGCTACGACCTCGTTGCCCGTGAGAAGCCTGCAGCCAAGCCATTGATGGTTGCCCTGGGCCATCTGTCCGCCGAGTGCGGTGACGTTGGTCGCTTGATCTTCGACGCGGCCGCTGACAACCACATCAGCCAGCACGAGAAAGCACAGGGCGAGAAAGCAATTCAGGAAGCAATCGACGCGCTGCACATTCTGCGCGAGTCGCTGAAGGCCGCCTGAATCGCAGGCATAAAAAAACCGCCTGGCAGGGCGGTTCAGTACAACATTTAACTGGGTCAATCATGATCAATCAAGACAGAACAGTCAACACCCCCAGGCCCATCGCAACACCACCAGCCCATCTTAAATATGTGTCGCGACACCTCATTCCAACCCCTGCGGTCAATCAAATCATCAAAGGGAACTCGCTGTGAGCGTCCAAGCAATGTCATGGGCGCTTTCTTTGCCCGTCCAGTCACTTAAAGATTCCAGCGCTCGGCACGTACTGCTGTGCTTGGCCAACTACGCCGGCTCAAATGGTGCTGGCGCGTTCCCTTCTGCAAAAACCCTTACCGATGACACCGGTCTTTCCGAGCGAACAGTCCGTATCAAGCTCGACCTGCTGGAAGAGTGCGGCTTGATCGTTCGCGGAAATCAGGCATTGGCTGCGGTGTACATCGACCGTCATGACCGCCGCCCGGTTGTGTATGACCTAATGATCAAGCGGGGTGCAGCACCTGCACCCCGTCCAGATGTAACGGGGTGCAGCCTTGGTCAGAACGGGGTGCAGCCTGCGACAGAACGGGGTGCAGCCACTGCACCCAATACATCATCTAACCATCAATTAACCGAAGAGCAGCAGCAGCGCGAGCTTGCGGAATTGATTGCCGAGCAAGATCGCCAGGCCCTGGAATCGCAAGATGATCGCCAGCGCTTCGCCATGTTCGCCGACTTCGTTCCGCCCGAAGACGCGCTGCAGACTCAACTGAAAATCGCGGGCCTGCCAGTCGACTCGATGACCGACGAACTGCTGGTCGGCTTCAAAGGTTTCTTCGTCGCCAAAACATCCGTACTCGATACCGCTGCTGGCTGGTGTTTCAAGTTGGTCGGCTGGATCAAGCGCGAGCGAGCCCAGGCCGCCGGATCCGCCTCGGTGGAAGAGGGCCCTGCCGGTGGCGACTGGGCATCGAAAGGGGTACGGCTATGAACCGAGCCAACAAACCTGTCATGGCAAGCCAGTTGGTTGCTCGCCGTCAATGCGATCCAACCTACCAGGGTCCTGACCAGGCTCATGCCGTTGTTCCTGTCGACCCCTCCACCCAAGCTGTCATCGACGACCTGTTCCTTCGGTTGCGTGGGGCATGCGGCGCTTGGCGACAGTCCTGGCCCACCGAGGCTGTCATGAACGCCTCTAAGCTTGAGTGGCTCGGCGAGTTCATGCGCTCGGGCATCAGCCGTATGGAGCAGATCGACCACGGCATGCGGGTAGTGAGTGCGAGCAAGTCAGCTTTTGTGCCGGCCCCTGGCGTTTTTGTCAGTTGGTGCTTTGCTCCTGAAGGCTTGGGCCTTCCGAGCGTCGAGACTGCTTACGCTCAGGCACTCCGCAATTGCCACCCCGCCATGCGCAACTGTTCGAAGTGGTATCACCCGGCCGTATACCACGCAACGGCGGCCGCCGGCTTCCACAGCCTGCCGCTGCTCTCCCGTGAGCTTGGCCTGGCGAGCTTCGAAAAGCAGTATCTAAACCAATGCCGTCGAATCTGGCAGGGCGAGAGTCTTGAGCCCGTTCCGGTTGCCGAGCTTGCTGCACCGAAACCAAAAATCACCCCCGATGTAGGCAATAGGGCCTTGGCCGAACTGCGCGCATGCCGCGCCGGAGGTTCCCGTGGTTGATCGACTCCTGGCAACGCCCGACCCTCACTTGTACCCATACGCGGTCTTTTGCTGCTCGTTCAAGTTCGATCTGGGCGACACCCCGGACCATGCCCTGGCGCTGTTCGCTGACCGCAACATGGCTGCTCGATACGGCTGCGGGATGTGGCCTGAGACGTATCAAGTGATTGATTTGCGTACTTCCCAGAGGGTTGCCCCATGACCCGCCAGACCAAGCTGACCAAGGCCGCGCGCGGTCGAGATTGCCAGGTCCGTCTGCCGGGCTGCCCAGGTGATACCGAAACCGTGGTGTTGGCCCATTACCGCCTGGCAGGGATTTGCGGAACGGGCATGAAGCCACCAGACCTGATCGGGGCCTGGGCCTGCGAGTACTGCGACAGCCTGAGTGATGGTCGCACCAACCGAAACACCCTGGGCATGAGTTACGACGAGATCCGCCTCTATCACGCCGAGGCCGTCTTGCGGACTCAGGCCATTTTGATCAAAGAAGGAAAGGTGAGCGCTTGAGCACCCAAATCAAAACCCTGACGGTGAAGCTGTCGGATCCCGAGATTGCCCGCAATGCCAAGCTTGAGCATGTGCGCGACCTGCGGGATGCCAGCCACCCCGCGCTGCACTTCCGTTTCGCCAAGAATCGCACGCGCGGCTCCTGGTACCTGCTCAACAAGCGCAAATGGCATCGCATCGGCGGCTTTCCCGAGTTGAATACCAAGCAGGTGATCGCCGCACTGCCGGCGGTGCGCCTGCGGGTCGCTGCCGACGGTGCGGCCAGTGTTTCGGGCTGGGTGACTGTGGGCGAGCTGCTCGATTGGTTCGGTGATCGCATGGCCAAGTCGCGTGCGCTCTCCGACAAGCGTCGGGCTGCGGGCAAGTCGGCCATTAGTTGCCAACTCAAGCCGCGCCTTGACGATCTGCTGCTGCGCGACGTGAGCGCCCAGACCCTCGACAAGCTGCTGATGTGGCCAGCCCAGGCCGAACTATCGCTGTCCTACGTGCAGCAGCTGTATCGCCTGCTCGCGGTGGCGTTCCGTCAGGCCCGCAAGCTGGACCTGATCCCGATCAACCCGATGGCGGAAATGAAGTTCGTCAACTTCACCACGGCGCGGATCCTGCCCAAGCCGGCGCGGCTGCGTGACGTGCAGTTGCAGGACCTGGTGAGCCTGCTGGCCGGGCGCTTCGACAGTGCACCGAGTGACGCCATGCTGGCCTTGATGATGCTGTGCCACGGCACCCGGATCGGTGAGACCCGCCAGTCCCGTTGGGCCGACATCGCGCTGCCAGAGCGTGAGTGGTTCATACCCGCAGAACACACCAAAACCAAAACGGAGTTGCGGGTACCACTGACCGACCAAGTTTGCTCGCTCCTACAGAGATACCGTGGCCTACAGGCTGCCCAAGGGTATGAAGGCGCCTTCCTGTTCCCGTCGCGCCGAGGCAAGCCGCTGAGCGACCACCAGGCGAGCACGGTATTCACACGGCTAGGGCAGGGCGCCTGGACCAGTCACGACCTGCGCAAGGTGGCCCGTACCGCTTGGACTGACCTCGGCGTCGACGGGCATATCGGCGAGATGCTGCTCAACCACTCCCTGGGCAAGATCGCCTCCACCTACATTAACACCCAGGCCACGGAGCAACGCCGCCTGGCCCTGGTGAAGTGGCACAACTGGTTAGATCAGCGTGGCTTCCAGGCGATCCACATGCAGACAGGCGTTAGATATGAAGATTCGCAAAACATCGTAGACGCCTTGAACGGCGGGGCCTGCGAGCCAGAACCACAATTTGTTAAGGGCGAGGTTTTAAAACGTGCAGAAACGACAGGGGCCTGGCTTTAAGCGGGAGCGGATTGAGCTTGAACCCTGCTCGATCTGCAAGGGTAAGGCGGTAGTGGCAGGGGTGTTTTACGAGCTGGTTTGCACGGATTGCAACGGCTCAGGTTGGGTTGTTCAGGGGACCAAGTTGGTGCTTTCTGTCGATGAGTTGGTCACCCAATTGAGTTTCAAATTGCAGCAGGTACAGCGCGAAGTCTTGGCGTTGAAGGCTGCTTCAACACCGATAGGGCCACAGAGCCAATACGAGCAACCAAACCGTCTGGGAGCAGGCGGAACAAATTACACAGGGGATTGAGAGCATGATGATTCGTAAGCCGGCTGGCCGGCCATTAGGGGACACCGAGTATCTGCTTGAACAGTGGGGGTGGTGGAGAATGGACGGTATGGGCGTACCCGGTTACACGTCACCGACTTTGGCGCTGATGCGGCAGGCGGTATCACAGGTGTCAGCTAGTAAGAATTACTGCATAACTGATGAGTGGGCCGTAGCTATCGATAATGCTGTGGCTAGGCTCACTCATCGTGATCAACAGATGGGAGACGTGCTTTGGCTGTACTACGGCGAAAAGTGGCCAATGTTGCGGGTGGGGAAGTATTTCGGACTCAGTGAAGGGAAGGCGCGTGAGTTGGCGAGAGCTGGGGCTGCTTGGGTGGATTGTGCTGTAAGTGATATGAGGGCGGTCGCTTGACCAGTACTATTCTTATGTGTCGCCGGCAGAGAGCAGCCTGAGGCGGACGCTCAATCCTGGCTGTCCTCGAATAGAGGCAGATTTGTAGACGAGCAGCTTCCGCATCAGAAGTGAACACTAAGCCCTAGACCATGAAATTTTTGTGCATTTTAATATGTTGTATCCTGCTCTAGGCAGGCAGCGAATAGGATGCCATCATGATATGAAATGACCTCATGGCTGATTTTTTTCGCGGCGCCAAAATAGTGAAGAGGGATGCGATGTGCTAATGGAGTTTAATAAAATATTAGAGCAGTATCGTATAGGTGACTACGCTGGCTTGATTGGTCTGCTGATATCTTTAATTGGTTTTTATTTCACAATAAAAACCGCTCTTAATTCTAAGGCGGCCTCCGAACAGGCGACGGCAGCGGTCGAGAGTATGAGGGGAGATATGCGCAAAAGCGAAACGGTAGCAGACTTCGCTACTGCACTCGCTATCATGGAGGAAATCAAACGGATGCACCGTTCTGATAACTTGAGTTTTCTGCCGGATAGGTATGGCAGCTTAAAAAAATTCTTAGTTTCAATTCGAACCTCTAACTCTTTGCTAACTGCGGAAGATCAAATAGTTATGCAAAGTGCCATAGCTAAATTTTCCTCAATGGAAAGGTTGATAGAGGCCGCTATTCGAAACTCAAAGCCAATTGAACATGCCAAAATGAACAGCCAGATGTCCAAGCATTATGATTTAATTCAAACCTTGCTGGTGCGAATCAAGAATGAAATTGGAAGAGGTGTTACAGATGAGTAACTCGAAAATTGTCCGTCTGATACAGGGTATTGTTAGGCAGACTAATGCAGGGAAGATCGACTGGGAAGTTACCGAAACTGAAGATGTATTTCAAGCTTCATTCCCTAATTACTCGATCAGGCTATCCTATGATGAGTCAAATTTGGGGACGGACTACTGGCTTACCATAATGAATGGTGAAGGCGTAGTTATTGAAAGCGTATCGGATGTCCAAATTAAGACGGAGCTAGAGGGTTCCTATAAAATAATGGAAGGCCTTTATAGTGACGCTCGTCGAGTTGCTCTTGGGGTTGATAAAGCTTTGGATGATCTATTGAGTATGTTTGATAGAGGGTTTTGATGGGCTTCGGCGTTGAAGGGCGGCTGCCGTCTATTTGTATTGGCTGAGTTTATTGTATTTGATGTGAGCAGTAAAAGTACGGTGGTAAGTCTATTGCTTAACAATAGGACTGACTTAATCACGGAGAAATACACATGGACGTCTATGTCAAAGCAGTGCTGATTGTCTCGATTGCGGTCGTTTTTTTGATACTTCGATCCAGGGCGAAAGGGAATAAGCCAGGAGAGAGGACGGAAGCGCGTGACTGCCAGGGTAGGGAGCTAGAGCAGACCTTGCCCCAGTCACGTAAAGTCGTTCGGCTGAGCCTGACTGAACTTCAGAAGGTCGCGCTCACTTCGGCCAGCTTGGGCTACACAATTTATGCTGAGGGTCGATTCCAGCCAGGGCCAACTGCAGAAATAGAAATATACTCAACTAGGACTGTGGACTCACTTGTCAAAAGAGGATTTCTTGAGTCAGACGTCTCAGGTGGCTACGTCATTACACGGACGGGGCTCGATGGGTTAAGGGCAAGTTACGGTTATTGAAATTAAAGCTTTTCCGCACGGAATAGATTTGTTTTTATAGCAGCGTGTATTGCTGTGAACGCAGCGAGACGCCTTCAAAACCCGGCCACTGAGCCGGGTTTTTTGTTCCTATTTTCAAGCCCTGCCATTGAGCGGGGCTTTTTTGTTTTCGGCCCCACGCCTGTCTCCTTGCCTAAAGCGGACGCCAGCGACCTGGAGGCCGACCTATTTGAGGACTCAAGATGAACTCCGAGCATCAGGCATTGACCGAAGTACCTTTGTGGTTGTTGGTTCTGCTGAGCCTCGCCGGTTTGTCTGGAGAAATGCTGCGGGCATCGGGGAGCGATCTTGGCCTTCGTCAGATCCTTCAGCGAGTAGCGTTGCGGTTTCTCGCTTCTGGCCTTCTGGGTATGGCGACGCTGCTGCTCGCAATGGCCCTTTGGAATAATCTTTACTTGGCCGCCGGTCTGGGCATTGTAATCGCCGTCATAGGCGCAGACGTTGCAGGTGGCCTGTATACGCAATTCTTAGCACGCAAGGCGGGCGTTAGCGACCCTCCTTCAGGCCGCATTAGTAGCGGCCAGTAGATCAACAAAGCGGGGTAGGGATCATGTTCAAGGTCGACATGTCGCTGGACGCGTTCCCTGTTTCTGCGGGCATGCGGGAGCTAGAGAAAAAGCACATCCCATTTGTGATGGCTCGCACCGCGACCTTACTGGCCCAGCGGGTCAAGAAGGGCACAATCACGGTGATGCAGAAGCGTCTGGACCGGCCCACCCCGACCACGCTGAATAGCCTTTTCGTAAAGATGGCCACGAAGACGCGAGCCGCCGAGGTCTACTTCAAAGACTCATGGGCGTCAGGCATTCCTGCCGACACCTACCTACAGCAGGCGGTGAGCGGTGGTCTGCGGCCTCACAAGCGTTTCGAAAAGTCGTTGATTGCGCGCGGAATCATGCGCAGCGGCCAATACGCAGTGCCCACCACGGCATTCATGAACCAATACGGCAACGTATCTCGCGGCACGATGCTGAAGATCCTATCAGGCCTGGGTGCTGCTGAGTCGACGCGGGGCTATCAGGCAAACGCTAGTGCCAGTTCCAGGAGTCGACGCAAGGGCAATGCCCATCGCTTCTTCTCGGGTGATGTCGACGGCACTCAGGGTGTGTGGGAGCGCAAGTCTATGGGCATGGGTGACGCGGTGCGGCCGGTGTTCATCTTCGCGGATTCGGCGCCCCGATATCGCACCATTTTCCCCTTCTTCAAGATCGGGCAGAACATCGTCAACGCGAACTATCAGGATGACGCAGCGGCCGCCTGGGCTGAAGCAATGGCTTCGGCTCGTTGATGGGCGTAGTCGCCGGAAAATCAGAAAAAGGTCAAAAAAGTGGCCTTTTCCTCAGTTTATCGGCTTTTTCGCTTGACAGGTCAGCCCGGAGGAAAAACCGAAGGTACTCCCGGACCCCCACCCCACAAGGGGGTAATTC
>NZ_WKFA01000078.1:0-23030 GCF_021605325.1 Pseudomonas sp. PA-7-1E | reverse complement strand
ATAGGAACGGCGTGTTGGCTGCATGAAATACCCGCTTAAAAGGCTAGAACTGGTGCCCACTTAAATGTAAGTGCACACCATGTCTTGGCTTTGCAGGGCTGGGTAGATGACTTGGCCGTACGCATACTCCTGATTGAAATCCTGATGTGGTGAACAGCATTCCTTTATGAGCGCCGACAGATCTGACCTTGTCGTGCAGCAGCCTACACAGTGATGTCCGGCCGGCGCCGTCTGGTGATTGAAAGTCTGTTTTACCAGATTGAAGTGAGGTGTTAGGTCGCGCTGGTTTTCTGACTTGGTCAGGATTGCTGCGCTGGGTGGGGGAGCTTTCGTGCGTCCTCAATCAGGGCGGAACGATTGGCAGTGGCGAAGCAGGGCATCCCTCTCGTTCTGATTGAGATCAAACTCTACGGCCATGATTAGGCATCCTTTCCGTTTCGTTGGTGGCAGCAAGCTGTGTGCCTGGTCACTGCTCTGCTGCCTAGAGGTGTTGCAGCCTGTATCACTGGGAAGTGACAGTTCTGTGTTCGATAGCTTTGGCAGCAATACCATCTTTGAAATGAAAAAAGCTGGCTAATGCGAACAGGCCAAGTTGTGCGAGTCCAAGGCATAGAGTCGGTTTGGCGATCATGCCGAAGTAAAATAAAAGAGACATGGCTACCAAGAAGAATCGCTTAGATGAGTACCATGAGAAGTGACGGTCATCCACTGATCGGTTTTTAATTGCGGCCCGGGACGTCCTCACAGCGATTTGTCCAAATATAATGCACGAGACCAGTGACCAGTCAGCCGCTAAAAATATGTCTCTCCATGAGTAGGCGTAGAGCTTGATTGCGACCAAAAAAACGAACGGAGTAACGATGAACAGGTATTCAGAGCAGAGCTCCGCCAAAATCGCCTTCTGCTCTTTAGAACAGGGGTATTGTTTCATGTTGCAACCCCACGTTCCGGTGGATATCTATAACCTTCACAACTTTGGCATTTGATATATACGGTTTGCCTTGGCCAGGAGGAGGAGTGTAGAGCTGGAACGAGACCTCGGCTTCCATGACATCCTTGGGCCCGATTGCTCGTACTAGGCCATTTTGATAGTCGTCAAGCCACTTCACATCGATGATGTTCGCGTTGTACCGGCTGCCTGTTGTAACACTGACCATCGACCATGCACCTTTGCCAATGTTCACTGGGGCGCGCACGTAGAGTCTATCGGTGCCGTTGAAACTTGTTGTGATTCCAAGAAACATGTTTTTCGGATTGGCGTTGAAGCGCCAATGGGTGTTGATGGGAGTGACATTTTCTGTGTCCGCTAGGGACGTCAGGACGGTTTCGTCCGGTTGTAGCTTTTTGTTGGCCTCAGAAAATTTCTGAAGAGCAAACGCGAGCTCTTTCCTGTCGATTTTCGGGTGAATCATGTGCGGGGTGTCGGATTTGGTCAGTTCGCTTTCAAGTACAGAAGCGATTGCATCGACCTCGCCTTCAGTGGCCGTACTCTCTACCCCTGAAAGGGTATCCGCAAGTCTGAAGCCCGATTCAATGATTGCGGAGGACATCCATTCTTTGAACCGACCAGGGACGGCTTTGATGAAGCTGGCAACAGACCCTGCCTCAATGCACTCGAGTTGAAGCTCGAAGTCCTCTGGGTCGCCTAGCGCATTGACCAAGACCTGACCAAGTGCTTGGTAGGCCTCAATGTAGCCGCTCATAGCCTGGAAGACTTCTGCCGGACGCTGACGCTTCTCGGCGAAGTCGATTTTGATTTTCAGCGTTTCGGACATGCCAGACTGCTTCCTTGAGAATGGTTGATACTGCCAGCTGAGAACTTGCGTCAATGACAGCTGGCATGACTAAACCACACCAACCAGGGATCGCTGGGAGCGAAGATTCTACAGCTGATGGTGGCAAAATGTCGTCACTCGAATTTGGCTCTCTCTTCGCATCGCATTGATAATGCATGGCGATCATCGTCCTGCTGCCCGATCTCGGCTCGTGGTTTAATCCACATCTTGGCAATAGGCAGCGCACGCGCGAGGGGCTGATGGATAAGGATCCAGAAATGGAAATGATTACGGATGCCTCCGAGGATGGGCATCGGGTTGATGGGGCGCAGCTTGATCAGGATGATCAGGTCATGGTAATTCTGGAACACTGGCGCAGTGCCTGGACTGACCTCAGTCGAACTGAGGCGGTGGTTGCGCAAGGCCCTAGCTTCGCGTTTTGGGATTCCAACGTGAATGGCTTTGAGAATCCGGGCGCCTTTTTCTCTGCCGATGCAATTGATCAACTGATTCCACCCGAGGAAGTACGGGAGATGGTGCGTAAGCACATGGACGTCATCGACCATGCGCGCGAGATGTCTATTGTGCTGGTGTTGAGGGAAGGAGCGGGGGCACGAGCCGCAGTTGCGGTGATACCCAAGACCGCCGAGTGCCAGCCTCAGGCCTGGTTTGAGATGGGCAAGATCCGGAAGACCTCGGTTACCCAGAAAGTCTGGATACCGCTTCGTGCCGAATCAATGATCTGTAGGGAAGGGGAGTATGGCTATGAGGGCTTCCTCGAAGAGTATTTCGGGGTCGGCTCAGTCATGTTTGAGCTTGAACATCGTGAGCAGATAAACGAACTGGGCTGGAGCGACATCGGCGGGAACTCTTTTACAGGCGGTTTAGAGACTACCTACGTCTGGCCAGACCGCGCTCACTCAACCACCGATGGCGATGCTGATCAGCCTAAGGAGAAACCCGGGAGCAACAAGGCAGAGCAGGGGAAACTGCTTGCATCCTTCCGAGTGCCTTTTATCAATCTCAATCTGAACCTCAATGTCCGGTCGACCCAGGCGGAAGCCGCTACGCCGGCTCTTACAGCGAGCCCGCCTGAATCTGGCACACCCGCAGAACCGCAGCGCATTTCCACTTACTACTGGGCTGGTGATTGGGGCAGTCATCATGGCGATGCTGTAGGCACCGGGCTCGTGATCGATCAGTCGTTTGACGGTGTAGCCACCAGTGAATGGCATTTGCATCAAGATTTTGTCATCTCTTTGGGATTGCAGCGGCAAGGTGACGTTTGGCTGCGTCCCGCTGAGGGATTCCAGGAGGTCGTGCGGTTGTCGCGCAACGATGCCGGCGAGCCGGTTCTTTTGGAGGTGCGCTCGGAACACCTTCGCGACTATCTGAAGGCTCGGGGGATGTACCTTCTGATGTCTAGCTTCAGAAGCCGACACCAAATCGTGTCGGATGCTGCTCACATCGACTGGGCTGAAGAACTGGTGGAAGAGGAGATGGATGCTGACAAGTGGGAGGGGCTCAAGCAGCCTATACACGAAGGCGGTAGCCAGTACGGCTCCTCGACTGCTGTTTTCCACGCATCTCGCACTGATATCGATGCGGATGATGAGGTGCCCGTGCTTGGTTTTCCAAACGACGACTCTGTTGTGTCCAAGTCGTGGACGGTGCAGCACCAAGGGAAGAAACTCTTCAGTTTGAGGGGCTCGCTCTGGAAAACCGAATTGGTCGAACCAGGCCGGGTCAGCGAGCGGGTGTTGGGTGAGCAGCCACCTAATAGGGTGGATTTTGCGGTTGATGGCTCTGGAGAGCGCGTCGATGGTGCTGGACTGGTGGATCGTGGCTGCTGGCTGTGGTTCCGCCCGAGCGTCACGACATTGCTTAGCAGTTACCGAGGTTTCTCATTAAGCTGGTGTACCCGCGACACAGGCTTCATCGGTATCTCGCGAGGCTACAGCGTGCATTTCGGGCTGAATGATCTTGGCCTTATCAATGTGTACGGCAAGGACATTGGACAGCTTCCGCTGTGGCAGCAGCGGGTGTGGGCAGGTGCCAACGTAGCGCCAGATGGGGGCGTTTCGGAAGAACTACTGGCATCGCAAGCTAAAGCCGAGCCCGCCGATACTCAAGCTCCCGAGACGCGTTTGAGGCCAGCTTACAATGCGCTCAATGAGGCGTTTGAAAAGCTGACAGGAAAACCCTTGTTCGCACCGCACCATGCTATTAGCGACATCTTTGATCGAATTCACCGGTTCCGTGCGCTAGAGAAAACCGGTGTGCTCGAATTGGCCAAGGACTTGGCCCGGGTCACCGTTGAGTCGTTGGACGGGGTAGCACTTTCGGTGCTGGCTACTCCGCCAGGCAAAATGAAAGCCGGGTCGGTCAAGCACCTGGAGGCGGTGTTGCAAAAGGAGGTGAGCCAGGATGAGGCCAGGGCGATGACCAAGGTACTGGTAGGGATCAACGAACTCAGGCAAGCGGATGCTCATCTACCGTCCTTTGAATTTGGCAAAGCTTACGGTCTGGTCGGTATCGATCAGCATGCTGACTTGGACGTAGTGAAGGGTCGCGTGATGCTGGAGTCGCTAGTTGTATCGCTGGTTCAAATGGAGGAAATCTTGTCTCGATTGCGCCGCAAGAGCAAATAGGCTTGGCCACGGAGCCGTCCCTAGTGCGGTCGACTCTCTGGAGGAGTGTGCTAATCAGTCTAGGCGAGTCGCTTAATCAGTATGCTCCTTCGTTCTTCGTTGCTATATTCAAGAGGCTTTAGATCCGAAAGTCGAGCGAACTCATCGTCGTAATAGAGGAATTTACCTGTTGCCAGGAAAAAATCTGGGTCAAGGCTTTCCCGAACTGAGTCCGCAAAAAGATTGACTGACTTTACGAAGTTTTGCATCGCTGATAGATATCGAGTCAGCCAAGCTTCATGTTCAGCTTTTGCGTCGTTAAAGTTTTTATTCGTGTAGTCACGTTCATAAGCTCGAATCCCCCACCATGAGCGCCATTTGGCAAGATATTCAGCGCGCTCCAGAAGGATATCAATAGCGGAGTCAGCGCTTTTGAGCATGTTTTGAATGGCTCGTTGGATGTTTCCCAATTCGTCACTCGGATAGATAGCACCAACGGTAGCTGCTGCCGAGTATCTCACTCCGTCGATGAAATCTTCAGATAACTTAGGAAGGTGATCACAGCAGGCATAGCAGATCCAAGCATGCCATTGAGGGAGCTGGATTTTTTTTGCTACTGTGTATACCAATTCTTTGATGTGTTGCGAGTGCCCAGGAATTGGGCCAGGGCCTGTGTCGCTAAAAGTCTGAAGTTCAGGTGGTCGAGGCGAACTATAAAAAAGCTGCGAAATTTCAACTGCCGAATTTTTGTCGAAAAACTGGTCTGTCGGAAAGACTATGTTCCAGCTTTTGTCGGTTTTTATTACGGCGTTCTCAGTAATGTGTACCCAGCGCAGTGTGTCGTTTCTGGGGGTGTACACTACCAACAAGACCGGAATCGAGTGATTGAGCCAGTAATTAAGATGTCTAAGCTCACCGTAGAATATAAGGCCACGCTTAGTTTGGGTGAGGTGTGACTCTCCAGCTTTGATTTGAACCGCAATCAAACGTCCTTGAGGGCAGCCATTCAAAACATATTCGATCTGCCCATCTATACCGTAATCGACAATTGGGGTTTCTCTAAAAATCCATCCAAATAAAGTCGTAACCGCGAGATCTATCTTGGCGACACCGATCCGCTCAACAGGCTGATAAGTCATTCTCTACTCCGACGGATTCTGGATACTCGCATGACTAACGGTCTTCAGGTTGCTGGCCATACGAGATAGCGGTTCCCTTCTTTGCCCATTACTTCCGGCTGCAGGAATGGTGGACGCACCGCTCGCCGGGCCTCTACGGAGCTTATTTTGTCCATAAAGGCCACATTGTTGCCTATTTAGTCCAGTACCTGAAGCCTTTTGTGAGAATCATTAGTTTCAGGCGGAGATGATTTCTGGCGTACCAAAGGGAGGCTACATCAATGGCCTGCTTCGAATAGATGGAGCAGGAAGCTCTGGATGGTATCGACTGATGAGTATATATAAGAAGCAGCTATCATGATGAGCTGCTCTTCGATAAAGCTCAAATTTTTAGAACTATTAATTATGCGTATGAGCTTTGTGGAGTTCTTGATCGGATTTGCATCGCCATCTGCATGTACGATGCAGTTCCTGATGAGGTTCAGAGTTGTCAGGTGAGACCACTGTTTGTTAACGGTCGTGAAATCTATTTTGGCCAGTTTCTCAAGCGTTCCCAGCGTTCATAGGTAGTTCCCATCATACTCCTAACTCTTGGTTAGACGATCCAGTGGCTCAAGCAACTCAATCACTCTATCGGTATAGCCCTGCAATCCCTGGCAAGCTAAGAAATTGAGAAGGACTGCCTTTTTTAATATTATTCTCAGAGTTTATTCTCTTATCACTTGTAACCAATACACACCATTTCCTAGCCCTAGTAATCCCTACAAAATGAAGGTTTAATTCTTGATCCCAGTCCGGAAAAACTTCATCGTTGAAGTTTCCCGTGTACTTGCGAGTGGGAAACACCCAATCATAAAGATCTAAATGCACGACAAAATCAAACTCTAGGCCTTTCGACTTATGAAGTGTCATCACTTGAACTTCGCCAGGATGCGCACTCTCATAGTGTAAAATTTCCTCGGAAGACGAGATGGTTTTTTGAAGCGCCTCAACTTCAACTTGATTTTCCTTGTGAAAATTGAACGACTGCGCGATCTCTAGAAATGCACCTGGAAGTTTAACTAATTGAAAATCTCGCAGATCATGGATCGACTTTCTAAGCGCTCTCAGTCTAGCAGGTGTACTTTTGAGCAGCGGAAAATCATCAAGAACTTGCTCTACGAGCTTGCGTTTATCAAAATAAAAGTAAAGCAGCGCAGAGAAAAAACGCCCCAGCGGACTGGAAATTTTTGACAACGAATCGTCTCTGTAGAATCTGGCTGGGAGGGTAAGATGTCTTTGAAGACGGTCTATTGAAACGTTCCATCTAACTAAAATTGCGACCTCACTTAAATCCTCAATTTTAAATATACGAACTGCTCTCTCTATCCAACTACTAAGACTCCTAGCTACATCCTCTTGCGTTCCATCAAAGCTACGGTGATAGACCTGGATATCGGCAGCGGCAACAGGGATCAGTTGGCAATGAGGAGAATACAACCGTTTAGAGTAATTAATAATTGAGGGATGACTGCGGTGATTGATGTCAATTACGTAATGTTCAAAATCCCTTACATTAGCCGTGAGTGACAACAGATGACGAGGATCACTCCCTCGGAACGCAAATATAGATTGTTGCGTGTCTCCAACAGCTACAGCTCTCAAACCCAATGAGTGCAGAGCGCAAAAAAGTACATGCTGAGGCTCCGATGTATCCTGATACTCATCTATGTAAACCGTACGATACTTTGCTTTAATATAACGCCTGCATGCCTCTGATCTCTCTAAAATCTTGCAGGCAATAACCGTGACAGCCTCTAGAAGAACGAACCCCGCTCGGTAGTGCTCTTTAAATTCCGGCTCATACAAATCGTAGTCGCTTGCGACTAAATTTTCATCTGGCTTTGAAAGATCAGGAAGATAGTCTTTATGCTCGTCTTCCAGTCTGCTATATTGCACACATGTTAGTTCGTTACCACTAAATCCATAAAGCCTGGCTAGAAATGGGAATATAATCTCCGCAAGGCAGAAATTGTCGATTGTTCCGAAAAAACTCGCTCTAATATTGGCTCCATTTTTTCTACATTTATCGTCGAGTTCTTTGCTGGATTTGATAGTGAAGGATATGCCGATGATTCCTTGGTATGGCTTGAGCGTATCAAACTCTTGGCGGATCTTCTCTACCATGACTGTTGTCTTGCCACTGCCAGGGCAGGCCGTGATAACCATACTCCCGGGACAGTCAATAGCCGCTTTCTGAGCGTCACTGTAAGTGAATTGAGAAGGCATACCTAGCCCTCAGCCAAAGTTTTAGCATGGAGTAGCGGCTTTGCCAAATTCCCACCTTTGATGAGAGGAAGGCTATCTGAAATTTGCGCCAGTAACTCTCTCATGCGGATAGCTTTCTTACCCTGCAAATACTTGATCGCAATAGCGGCGTCTAAAGTGCGTTTCCTCAGTTTTTTACACGCATAAGCAATCACTTCAGATTCCATTTCCTCTGTCAAATCATGCTCAAGATCGACGCGAGACAGATAGGCGCCTTTTGGGTTAGTTTCCTTCGAAACCTTCTTCCAAGTACCATCAGCCAGCAATGATTGAGTGGTCGTACCGAGTGGGGAATGTGGCATAGCGGCTAAAGCCACCGCTGCGCAGCAACGGTTAATCCCCGCCAAATGACGCTGCTTTACTCTTTTTACCGTGATATCCGAGACATCATTATCTGTTCTCATCACCCAAGGGATTTCCATGGCGTCCAAGATTTTTACGTAAACGCTAAATTGAATTCCGTCTACAGACAAAATGGAAATATTGTAAAAATCCAAGTCCACTGATAAGCGTTTTGCAAGTTCGCTATAAAACAAAATCTCCGACGGGCCCTCTACAAGGAAAACACATTTAGCAAAGAAAGCTTCAGCGGGCAGAATGCTCATCCTATACCCTAAGTGATCCCATGCTTTACTGATGCAGTTGCTACAACCATTGCTTGCTGCTTTAGTCCTCCCACCTTTAACTTTGAGATGGACAATTGAAGAAGGCGTGTAGCGAGCCGTAATCTGTGGTGAGTGGCTAGTAATAAACGTTTGCCCAGGGAGATGATTAATCAAATAGTCAGCCAATTTTCTTTGTTGATGGGGATGCAAGTGCGCCTCAGGTTCCTCGACGCAATAAAATACTACCTCACTATCCGGGTCGTGCTCACGCTGGCTCTTAGCCTTCCACAAGGCCATCAAAATTTGATTGTTCCGCCCGTCGCCCCCAAGCATTACAGATGCTCCGGACGTAGACGCGCCTAAACGTAAGCTATCAATAAACTGCTGAACCTGAATTGCGCCTGAGTCGAGCTTTACTTCATACTCACTGAAGTCGTGAGCAAGCTTTTGCAACTCCTCATTTACAGAATCAGTCGCTCCTTTTACGTAATGCAAGTTTCGGATTCTATCATTAATCGCTTCTAACGCTTTTCCAATTCTAGCCATCTGCCGTTGGTCGGACTTCGACTCTGTCTCGCTACGATTCTCTAAGGATAACTTTAGAAGCTGTCTCTTTTCAGAGTTAATATATTTTTCAAGATCTCTGCGAGACTTCACGTACCTCATATTTATATGCTTTAAGTAATATCTTGAGGGGATTTCTACAAGCGAAGACTTCGTGGCGCCGATTCGAATTTGATAGGTCAGAGTACGTCTATCGGCAGTGTATTGAAGAACAGAGCATAAATCATCTGTGATATTTCCTTTCAGACTTGCAAGTACAGCATCCTCTGTAATTTCAGAGAAATATACCGTCACAGACAATGTGTCAGAAATTTTCCCAGCAGCCGAGATGTGGAAATCGGACTCAACGGGCTCAATCTCTGCATCAGAAAGGCTTTTATCTAAAAGCAATCGCAAAGAATAAACCAAATTCGTCTTTCCAACATTGTTCGCACCAATAATTAAAGTGTTACGTTCAAGATTTATAGTGGCATCCGCGAAGTTCCGAAAACCTTTCAAAACTACTTTGGTAATTAGCATTGTCTTCCTTGGTTTTAGATTTGCGTAGGTTTCTGAGCTTCAGCCGGAGCGCGTACGGTGTCAATAGGGCATTGGTGACGGCCATGCCCACAGTTAAGCTGTGTCTCTGGGACTAGGACGGTAGGCGACAGCTGCCAAAAAGGAATTTGTTGGCTATGCATAATGCGGCCATCATGCGCCCAAGCCAGTAGGGGGTGGCCGGAGCCCGACGACAGAGAAGGTGTAAATGGGCGCGACCGACGACCC
Organism: Pseudomonas sp. PA-7-1E; assembly: GCF_021605325.1. Lineage (NCBI taxonomy): Bacteria > Pseudomonadati > Pseudomonadota > Gammaproteobacteria > Pseudomonadales > Pseudomonadaceae > Pseudomonas > Pseudomonas sp. PA-7-1E. The sequence continues at coordinate 13,266 of NZ_WKFA01000078.1, read as the reverse complement.
GCATGACCGTGTCTGGCGCCACCAAGAACGTCAAGGGATGGGCTCCTCCTGTTTTGTAGAAGCAGGTCAAGCTTGCAGCAGGACACAGAACGCCGCCCTAGGCGAGAGTCATGTGACATTTGGTTTCACTACTTTTGGCCTAGCACGTACCGGGCATCAGAGCGCAAGCTTTCTGAGACCGGCAACGGTCGGTTCAACCGCGATAGGCTGACGACCAAAAATCACCACATTGAAGAGGGCCTTCAACCTTGAACGCCCAAGCTATTCTAGCGAGAAAAACTGTCAAGACTGAATCGCCTCCGGTTTCAAAGATCCCCCATGACCGCTTTTGGCCGTTTTCTGCATGTCGCGACCGGCAGAAAACGGCAAAATTCTGCCGCTGGAGAATTGTCTATGAAGTCAGATCGAGTCGCTTATTCTAAAATTTCCCAGAATGAAAAAGGGCCGGGTGGCCCTCTTTTGTATTTGGCGGTGTGATTTACAGCTCGAAATGGCGTAAGAATGTATGAACATTCTTTCCAGTGTCTTTGTTAAAAATAACGTCTTCATTGCCAATCAAGCCGTCTGCGATTTTGATAGACGCTTCATTGCCTTCATCTACCACTGCTTCGATGGCAAATCCATCGGAAAGCTTGCCTTGCATCCCATTGCAAAACTCGGTCAGAGCTTTAAGTGCAATAGTCTTGCCCCAATTGTTGTTGCGATAATTTTTAGCAACGGCCCAGTCAACCTGCCATGTAGCGACGCCTTCTCGCACAGAGTCAAAAATGATGGTGCAACGAGCCATCACCTCGTTCTGAACGGTAGGGCTGAACATAACGTATGTGAACCGCGCCACGCCTTCAGGTTTGTCGCCATGGGCATAGACGTCTGGATAGACTCGCCCCGGCTCAATCTTGATAGCGTTGTTCTTGATAGCAACGGCAATCTGCCGCAAACCTTCCTCGGCAAGTTCAGCTCCGGTCATTTTATTTAAAGCGTGCATTGGTTTCGAAACCATCGTAGAGACTGGCGCTGGTCTTGTATCGAACGGTGACGACGCATCCTTGGCCTTCTTTTTTTTGAAAAAATTAAACATTTCAAAATCCATGTGTTGAATGTCCGCTAGTTCAAAATTAAACAGTTCTGGAGATCGCCACGCCCATGAATGGAATCATGGGCACACGTCTGCTCGGGCTGATTTCAGCACTTTGGCCACTGACTGTCGAGACGAATGCCCCCTTTTGGCCCAGAGTGTGTAAAAACGCTGAGTCAAAATTGAAGTCTGCGCTTCTATGCCAAATCTGAAATTTATCGGCTGGTTGGCGACCTGGATTTTGCGTAGAGACGCGATTTTCAGTTCTACTTTGGACACCAATCGCGTTGAAAAACGTTTTTACACACTCTGGGCCGATCTCTGCCGCTACCGAACGACTATATTGGGGCTATATCCGCCGACCATCGCCACAAATCGAGTTGACCAAAGGGATGCCAATAGCTGGCAGGCCGGATGCCAACAGGTGGGATAAGTGCAGTGCCAACGCCTGGCCAGCTTGAATGCGATTGGCTGTGCAATGGCAAGGCAACCGGGTGGTCAAGTGGGGTGTAATCACGCACCTGGCAGGTCGCTTAGTCAGGCTGGCTTGGGTAAGCGGAGCGCGCAGGCGTGTAGGATGGAAGCCCGAAGGGCCGAGACGCAGGCGTCGCCAAGGCTCGGTTCACGACAGCCTTTCCCCGCAGGGGCACGCAATGGCGCCTCTGTGGGATGCGAAGCTGAACAACAGGGTGATGTGGAGAAAATCCTATGGGTATGACAGACGATGACGACACTGTGTACTGCGACGTTCAAATGCCTTTGTCACAGGGAAGAGAGCTACTGGAGCTAGTGAGCGCACTGCGAGAGTCGAAAGCACATCCCGGCCTCGATAAAGTCTTCGAGCACATGCAGCACGAGCTGAGCACCTCTATTGATATCATCGAGAACCCACCATCCTGGGGCCCATGGTGTCAGTGAATAGAACTCCAGTGAACACCTTTGTTTTGCAGTTCTGAAATCATGCTAAAGGGCTGTGGCTGCAAGCAGGTTACCTATTCGCTACCGTTGTTTCTGAACCAGATCTTTGTATAACTCTCGGGCCTCAAGGATCTGATCCCTGATCTCCTCGGGGTCTATGCGCATGCCGCCGCGAGGCGTTATCTGGAGCGATTTTAGGTTGTTCGCAGCCTTGATGAATTCCCGTTCTTCCGCCTGAACCCACGCGGGGCGCTTGTCTTTCCAAAAGAGCCAACTCATTTGCCCGGCCTCATCTTTGATCGGATGTTTAGCAGTATGTGGGAGCGGTAGCCAATGTCCAAGCAAGAAGGTGAGTCGGATCGCTCCGCAAGCGGAGCGCGCAGACCAGGATAGTCGAAGAGCGTAAGGATGGAAGCCCGAAGGGCCGAGACCCAGCGTAGCGGGGCTCGGTTTACGACAGCCGATCCCGAAGGGATACGCCCGACCGCCTTGATTAAAAGTTACCGAACAGCTCGTTGATCAAATGACCGAGGCACTACGCCCAGCGCGCAAAGATCGTATGTCCTGCGCAATGCTACCTCGTCGCCAGAAGACACCCGCGCATGGGTAAAGATCGTCGACAGAAAACGTCTCCTTTCGCTGTTGCCGAGCTCAGACCAAATCCTTGGCTGTCCTTGTGCATCAGGAATCGCCAGCCGGTCGAGGAGATACTCTTCCAGGCTGTGCAGACGTTGTTGGCCATCAATCAAAATTTCACTGTTTTCGGCCAATGCTCTGCTACCGCTTTCTGGCTCGTACCAGTCATTCGTGAGGTAGCTGCCCAGATCCCCACCTGACCATATTGCTGAGATGAAACGAGACTTCTGACCGAGGTTCCATTCCAGTCCGCGCGCCCAGGTTGGCACGGGCATGCCCATAACGAATCGCGCTGCCCATGGAAAATGCTCACGAGCGGAGGAGGGGTCTACCAGATACTTTTCCCACTGACCTACCAGAACATCAATTGGGTAATGACTGTCGGTTGTAGCCAGAACCCGCTGCGGCATCTGGATGCGTAATTCAGACGGTTCGTCGTCGGCATAGCGTTGAAAAATAGAAGTCATGTTACTCACTGGTGGCTACAAATAGGTGGAGGTGCTGGAGCCAACACGGGCGCATCGCCATGCGTCGACAGTCTCGATGATCAACACATCTCGTTCGATGGAAATGTCGATCTGGTCGCTGTCGATCAGCGCATGTGCGTAGCCCTCTACATAGGCTGCTGCTTTATCAAATGCAGAAAGGGTTTCTGAAGACTTGATGACGCTGATCAGACGTTGCCAGGCACCGTGCTGGCGGTTGCCCAGGATCGTCTTGGGAAACGGAATGGCGTCACTCAAACGCTGTGCGTAATCATCGGTCGGTGGGATCAAAGCGGTTCGCTCAAAGGGAGTACATACCTATGACAAACGGTTGGTTATGGAAAACCTTGAGCCTGATGCGAAATTTTTTGTAGGCGAGGGGGCCATGCCTCAATCGAGACTGCAGCCAAGTGAGCTGAATGACGGGCTGGATGAGTCGGGTTGAGCGGGCATACAGGAAGGGAGGGTGCATCTATAAGGGAGGCCTACTCCCCCACCTGTTCTACCATCGGGCCTATTGTCGACGTCAGTGAACGAGCCCCATGAAAGACAGGACACCGTTTCCCCCTTACGATAAGGGATAGGCAAACGGTTATGTTTATGACTAACAGCAACGATAAGAGTGGGGAGCTATTGGGCCAGGAGCGGCGGCGCCGCTGGAGCCCGGAGCAAAAGCTGGCCATGGTTCGCGAGAGCCTTGAGCCAGGACAAAGTGTGTCGGTCGTCGCTCGACGCAACGGCATCAATGCCAACCAGTTGTTCCTGTGGCGCAAGCTCTATCAGGACGGCAGCCTGTCGGCGGTCAGTGCTGGTGAAGCCGTGGTGCCTGCTTCTGAGCTGAGCGATGCACTCAAGCAGATCCGTGAACTGCAACGGATGCTGGGCAAGAAGACGATGGAAGCAGAAATCCTCAAAGAGGCCGTGGAGATCGCCCGGTCGCGAAAATGGATTGCGCACTCACCCTTGTTGCCGGGGGACGACCAGTGAAGCTGGTCAGCGAATGTCTCGGTGTGGCGCGCTCGCAATTAACCCCCAGCATGTTGATGACTCCCCCTTGAAGCAAGCGGAGCGCGCAGACGTGAGGATGGAAGCCCGGTAGGGCCAGGACGGCGGCGAGTATCGCCGGGCCTGGTTCACGACAGCCGTCCCGGCAGGGCACGCAAAAGCTGCATTCTCCACTTCGCAGGCCAGCATCAGTGTCTATGGGATAGGCTTGGAACCGGTAGCCGACTCTCGCCACGAATCCAAGTCCTCGTCAAAGAGATCCGGCCCGTCTCGCAGCTGTTCCGGCTCTTCTTCGGGTTCCTCATCAGTTGGTGGCCCGAAGACTTTTTCAGGCGCCCAGTCATCCTTAAACAGGAACATTTTAGGCGTGAACTCGAAGATTCCGATTTCGTTGTCGTCAAGAATGTCGCGAACGAACTTTCTGAAAATCCTGCCCCCATCAAAGCCTAAACCTGCAGCGACATCTTTGATAAGTAGGACAGTCCAATCGTCATACATGACACCAGCAGCGATTTCTTCCCAACCGAGATGAAACAGCTCAAAACTCTCACCGACTAATACGTCGTCATACACGACGACGAGCATACCTTTGGAGGCATTCAGCAGCTTCACCGGGGAGAGAAGGTTCAAGATGATCGACTGTTCGATCAAATCGATCACTCTCGTATCAGGTTGATCCTCCCAGAGCACAGCGAATTTCTGAATCCCCGTAACATCAAGTGGAACGCAGTCAGGGCCAAACAACTGTTGTGTAGAAAAAATCGTATATGCGCCCTCACCATCATCGTTGTGAGGTTGCTCATGCTCGGTATAAAGCAAGCGGGAATAGATCATGGTGGGCACCGTGTGGCGAAGGAATGTGTGAGCCGTACCTGCGTCGGGCACTCAACGATAGACTGAGTACCTATCCGATTGCTTTATTAGGCATCTGGACTTTTGCTTCCCGCGCCGACGTAATAATCCGTCATTGAACAGCGACAGTGGCCCATCATCGACGCTACAGAGTCCACTACCCTCGGGGGGAGCCCCGAGGGGGCTTCTGACTGGCGGGTAACGGTCTGGAGGAGGTCAACGTGGAGCTGGTGAGCTACTGGGTCGTCGCCGTTTAATATTTCCTCAGCGCAGTCATGGAGAACCGGTATGTTATAGCGCTCAATCCCCAAGCTATTCGACTCAAGGACTTCCTTGACTTCACGCCAAAACAAGTAATCAGAACGGCCTGAATAGGCCTCGTGCTCACACGAAAAATCCACTTCCAACTTTCGATTGAGCTCCAGTTCTTTGATCGGCTCCCATAGGGCTTCGATGGCAGAAAAAGTGGAACCCGCCACTTCGTCACTCAAAAAGATACGAAGCACGTCTTTGTGAACGGCAACCAGCTTCACCCCGGACATTGCGCCTCGGATGTGTGCCTGTTCGAGAGTCTCGATTGCGAACCTGTCCTCTAGCGGCTGGTTGTAGAGGACGGCGAAGCGCTGTTTGTTAGCGGTTGCCATCAGATCAAGATTCGGGGTCTTCCACTGCAGGGCGCTGAACACCAAGTATTGGAAAACACCTTCGAGAGCTACGGGAGCGCATTCCGGGTGGAACAGAGCTGAAAATCTCATGGTGATTTCTCTCTTGGACGGTAGTGAGAACTGAAGACCATGTGGCTGAAGTGGTCAAGGGAAAAAAACGAAATATCTATTATAATTTTCATTTGAATCAGTATCTTACGAGCATACCCTTAACTGAAATTGGCACATGGTGAGCGCTGCGTGACAAGCGTAGAGCTCATACCTGAGTAGTCGAAGAGCTTAAGAAGCTACGCTCGTATACCCAAACCGTGACTGCCGTGGATTGGTTTACGATCAGTATTTCCGAGGATGAACACCTAGCTGTTGGAAAAGGAAGGCGACCGATCCACACGCTGTACAGGTAAGCGAGGGACAGTGCCTACAGTGGAAAGGTCACATATGTGGCGCAATGCCAGCTCGTCGCCGGAAACGCGGGCGGGGTAAAGGTCGCCCGCAAGAACCAACGCAGTTCGTTGTACCGATTCCCAGCCGCATTTCTTAATGTGTCGAAGACCATGCATAATTTTTTAACTAAGATTAAAAAATCATTTCGATCAAGAAGTAATGTTTGGATTTCATATATTGATAATATTAGTAATATTGACATGTTAATGATTTTTGTGAAGTTTGGCCGTAGACCTTGATCTGCCTGAGCTGCGTCGGATGCCAAGGTGTCGTGGTCTGGGTTTGTATATATATTCTTGCAGAAAATAATTAAAAGATATTGCCATTAAAAGAAGAGTTTGTTTGTTGGTTTTTCATGTTTTTTGAGGAGAAAAGTTCTTGTGGTGTTGGTTTTTTTCGTAGTAGCTTTAGCCGACTGTGGAGGCGCTATGAAAAATTTTAAAATGATTCCTGCAGTATTAAATAGTGTGAAAACATATGTTATTGAGTCTGTTCCTGACAGAGTCGTAGTGTCAGGAGTGGAGCAATACTGTAGCGCCCTTATTGCTATGGGGCGGGCAAGACTAACAGTGAATTCTTATGTTGGAGCATTAGCTCGATACTTAGATTTCGTCGTGGAGTACGTAATTTGCTCTTTGCTGCTAGGTAAAGTAGCGGGTGAGATGAAGTATGAGGATGTCGTGCATGTTTTTTTCGAGTCTTTGACTGTAGGTTGCAATTCAGATGATGAAATAGTCAGGATGGTGTGCGTGAGACTAAATCGCCGCTTGGTAAAAAGGCGTACTGTCAATGTATATAGATCTGCTTTGAAGTTTGCATTTGAGGTGTCAGATAAGTTTGTACAGAGTGCAAATCCGAAAATGATTCTTTTGGGGCAGGGCGGTAATAAACCAGGAATTGGATTTCCATACAAGTCTTACATGACATTTACTCGATCAAATTCCCAGCGAATATATCAGACGTCATTTCTTGCTGGTTGCATATCTGGTGGTATAAAGGCTAGTTATGTCAATTTGCTACCTAAATATTATCGTGGGTCTGCGCGACATTATATCGGAGAATTACGACTTGACTTCCATAAACTATTGGAGATCTTACCCGAAATAAAAAACGTCCGAGACCGCTGCCTTTTGGCATTGCTTGCGGCAGGGGGGGAGAGGATTTCAGAAGCACTTCAGACTCTCACAATAGACATTGACTCGGATGCGAGTAGCGTACTGGCTATAGATCCGAGTAATAGGCCAAGCCTTTACTATGAAATGGGGTTGTCGGTGTCTCAAGTAACGAGCCTGCGCTGGAAGGGAAGAAAAAATAATTCGGTTTTTCTTATACCACCATTCGACAAGATTTTTTGGGATTCGTACGCGGAGTTACTTGTTTCAGATAAGTATCCTGTTTTTGATGCTGGTAGACGCTGGGTAACTCATAAGTTTGTTTTTCGTGTACTAAAAGGTAAAACACGTGGGCAGCCATTAGCTTTGGCATCTGAAGGCGTTGTTCGTAAGATGTTCAAGCGTTTACTTAAGAAGTACAACATTATTAATGTGTCGCCTCACGATATCAGGCACTGCTATGTCACTTTTCTTATCCATGAGGTACCTGTAGGTGATGGGCGCGGACTCGGAGTGGAAGTCGCAAGTGACTTGGTATCGCATGTCAAACTCGAAAGCACTCTGGTTTATGACCATCTAGATAGAAGCACAGCTCACGCTGATATTGAAGATGGTTACAAAAAAATAGGCTATCACCCGGAGATGTTAAAGCCATGATTAATCATACTGATATGCCCATCTGGATCGGTGGCGATGCAGATGTTGACTCTGCTATCAAAGCTAGCGTTGCAGAAGCAGCGAAGTTTATAAAGAGTGAATATGGGAAAGGGAAGCACTGGTCGTACGATACTATCACAGCCGGGCCGGAATCATGCCAAGTTAGCTTTGTTAAGTATTTTGTTTATGCGCCAGGACTGGAGGAGGCTAATTATACATTTGATTGGGTACTCGAGGTGTTTAAATATGTTGCGGCAGGCAGTGATCAAGAAAGTTTAGACATGGGTATGATATTGGGCCCATCCAAAAAAGACTACAAGAAGTCTGTGTATACCTGGGTCAAGCGCGGACTGTGGCTGACGCTTGTAATGCTTTATAAAAATGGTTTTATTTCGATTCCAGCGAATTTTAGCGCATTATCCTCCAATTCAGGCAGTGGGGCTGCTGGAACTAGGACGGATTTTGCTTTTGAAACATATCCAGAGCTTATGAGGTTTTTGATTTCCTCTAGATACAAGCTCGCTGCAAGTGATTTTTGGTCAGGAATACCCAAAAAGGTTTGTGAAAGAATTGCGCAGTATGGGACTCGTCTATTTTGGATGTGCGGAGTTACCAATCCGGAGCAAATAGATATAGACGAAGTTATTGAGATTCACTTGACCTATACAATGGGAGAGCGATTACTCACTGCCGAAATTCCTACCAGGGCTATTATGCAGTATGTATGCCACTACTACGGTGATCGAGTTCCTTTTACTCTGGATGAGTTTTTGCCTCGTCTAGAGCAGGCGATACGCTTTCGACGCAATGGCTCTACCCCTTCAGAAATAAGAGAGAGAAAAATTACTGGCTCTCAGGACTCGGTAGCCTCGGTGGATGAGTTATACAATTTTGTAAAAGTCTGGGTTAAACGAGATTATCTTCCAAAGCGAATGTCTACGGTTGACCTATTTGCCCCTTGGTGTGAATCCTTGAGGGATACTCTAGATATCTGGCTGAAGAGTCAAATTAAGTATCTAGGAGAGAAAGCCTATGAGCGCGAGGAGGTTAGTGCTTTAGGGATAGCACGATTTAATCTGTATCTTTTTGAGTTCTTGCCTCGATGGTACTCCATAGAAGGAATTACCTGGAGCTATAACTATCCATATCATCCGAAGGACATATCCAATATTTTTATTTCACCGGTTGAGCCTGTAACTGGAGCTCCTCCATCTTTCAAAACCTTTCTTACACAAATGTTTGATAAAAATGCCGAGACGGCACCCTACGCCGCAATGCTGCAGCTGAAAAATTTCTTTTCTTGGGTAGAGGCTAAGTATCAACATGTTCATGGGTATGAAGGCTTTGTAAATCCTATTCACGAAATGGATTTGCCCCCCTCAAATAATAGAAATGAAAGCAAGGCAAGGCCTTTTACGAAATGGCAATATTCAATAGCTTTAAATTATTTGGCAGTCATAGTTAATGCAATAAAATTAATTAATGACAATGTCACTTCTGGTGATATTTCTATAAAGGATGAAAAAGATTTCACCGCGCTTGCAATGAGGCTGGGCTGGGATAACTCATTTTATTGGAGTGGGCGTCAATTCAGAATTTCGAAAATACCAAGCGTTTTTTTAGAGCGGTGGAATATACCACTTAAGAACAATAATTTTGTCACTCTGCTATATCCTCACTACGTTGTACATGTTTTAACCGCAGTAGATAGTGGTCTTAGACACCAAAGTGTACGCTGGCTGTGCATGAACTTTGATAAAAATGTTGTTGAAGGCGCCGGTTCGGTTGCTTTTCAACTACACGTTGCAGTAGATAAAGTATCAAAAGTTCCAGTGAAATCCTACGTTGCACTACAGACACTCGAGGCTTTGCGGTATCAACGTGAAATAAGATCTCTAGTGGATCTTGAAAGTTTTAAGGTGGATGTTTTCTATCGTGGCAATGTTGATACGCAAAAAGCAAAATTCAAACCTTTATTTTCAAGTAGCTTTACCTCAGGGCTTCCTAGGACGGAGGGCGCTTACAATGAGATGTATGTTAAATTTCTTGTTGATTTTAATTTTTTTCTCAATGAGCATGACCTTACTTGTAAGTTATTTGAGCTCAAAGCTAAAGGTTTTGCTTATGGTGCTACGGTCACTGCAGGTCAAGAAAATCGCACAAAAGCTGGTGATTTGTTTTGTCCACTAAGCTTAGTCACCGATATGACCCCTCATCATACTCGTTCTAGTACCGTTAACAGTTGGTCAAAATTCTTGTCTGCTAAAGATGTTGGCAGATTTAAGACCGCGCATAAATCTGAAGCAGTCGTAAGGTATTACAGGAAGCTGGATGATGAGGATAAAGCAGAAATATCACAGAAACTCGCACTTGGGGTTCACCAGATATGGGGCGGCGCATCGATAGACCCCGCACTTGAGGGGTCAACTTTTCGTAAGTCACTTTCCGCAGACCCCCGAAAAGCTGTTCACGATTTTGGATGTATTTCAATCTCCGCGACGGGAAGCGATAAACAACTTGATGGAGTGCAGCGCATTGCGCAAGGGCATCACTCCGGGCTAGCGCACTATTCCACCCATATTTGCACTAGAAACGGTGACTGTACAGACGAGATGAAAGCGGCTGGAATTGAAGATAGGTGTGGCTTTTGTATTTATGCTGTCAAAGGTATCGATAACCTTGAGGCAATAGAAGTTAAGGTGATTAATTTAACAGATGAAGTCCGGTCATTGCATGATTATGCCGACCGAATTCCAGGGAAAAATCAACATGAATTAATCAAGGTAGATAACCGTCTCGACATTGTGGTTGGTGACCTTTTGGCTTGGATTTGGTGTAGAGACCATTTGGTAGCGGCTGCTGAAAAATTCAAATCTGATTCAGATAAGTTGTATTCATATCGCCCGGAAATCCTGGAGCGGGATTTTCGTCAATTCAACGCTGACGAAGATTCAGCTTTCTATATTTTATCTCGCCTTCATCAAGATAGCCAGTTTCCTGACTTGGTCTCGGAGGTCGCCCGAGCAAGATATAAGGCACTAAAACTTTCGTTGCTTTCAGGGAAGGTAAGCGTACTTGATATTTTTAAGGGCACGATCTCTGACTCTCCAGTTGAGGTAGTTTCAATAATCCGATCAATGCTCAAGACAAGTGGTATTGGTATAGAAGATTTGGCTTCAATTTGGCAGGCTCAAGACAGTCGTACTAATAAGTTGATTAATGATTATGTCCCAGTTATTGCGGTGGCTAAGGAGTAGGGTTAATGCTCAGATCTAATTTTTCTTCATGGCAAGAGACTTGCGTTGATGAAAAAACTAAAAAAGTCATTTCAATCCTCAAGGATATGAGCGAGTTTAATACTCCTGTGATGAAAGTCACAGATTTGGCTAAATTCATATCTGGCAAAATGGCCAAGGATCTAGAAGGTTCTAAATCCGATGCGTCGGAGCCATGTGTGCTGGATTTTACCACTTTGTTGAAGAGGGAAGGGAAGTATCGCCCAATAATAGATTCCTATATGCTTCAGCGAGAGGGGGTCGAAAATTACGCGCTGCGAAATATTGATCCTGTTGTCGGGAATGTACTAGAGTCTCACAAGGTACGACTGAAACAGTCAAGTGTATTGGTTAAACGTTTGCAAGAAAAAGTTAGTCAGCTGGAGGCGGATAAAGCGGCCTTGAATTCTGTCGCTAATATTATTCCTAATGGCCATAACGGGTGGGATCAGCTAAATGCGATGGGCAAGGTTGCATCTATATTTTTTGATCTGCTTTTAAGTACGGATTATTGCAAATTTGATGAGGGCACAGGGGATGTGCTAGCCGTTGGAAGAGCGCGTCGAGTGCTTTTGCCGGCCTCAGATATCGCGGTGTATCTAAATTGGCGCTATCGTGCTCCATCAGAAAGCTAGTTATATAGCTATTCATTTAATGTGCGGTCGCTTTGGCGAAACCCCTTCACCAGACAGTCTGAAGGGCGCGCAATGCTAGGAAAGCATGAAGGTTCATGTACGATTGGGTTCATTGTGCCCATGGATCTTGGCTTTGAATGAAGTGTGTTTTTACAAACACCGCAGCGCACAGGCCAAGGAGACCACGGCGGCAGAGCTTTTAAAGAGCTTGTAGAAACGCGTCACGATGCGGTTATTCTCTTTTAGCCACCCAAACATGCGTTCGATGATATTGCCGGCTGTCAAACAACCTGGGCAAGCTCGGCTTGGGTTTGCGTTTCATGCTGCGTAGAGGGATGGCTGCCCGCATTCAGTCGCGATCCCGGTACCGGCGCAACACGTCGGCGTAGTACCCCTTGCCGGCCAGCAAGCACCGGCAGCGTTTGCGAGGACGCCCGCGCAGCCTCGGAAAGTGAGTCGCATCCAGTAGAGGGTGGGCGTAAGCGATATCGCTTGCTTGTCCGACGGACAACAGAAAGGGCAGAGGCAATCCGTCGGCATCGCACAGCATGTAAATATTGTTTGTCATACCGACCCCGGCTCCGCGCGAGCGCGTAGTCTTGCGGTGCTTTGGGCCTCTTTTTTCCGGGCGCCTGATGAGGCCCGGGTTGCACGTAGAGCCGTGGAGTCGATCAGCCAGCTTTCCAGATCAATCTAGCGCCGTTCGCTTATCGGATGTGCAGCCGGGCGAAGAATCCGCGATTGCGCCAGTCGCGGAATCGCTGATACACCGTTGACCAAGGGCCAAAGCGTTCTTGCGTGTTCCTCCAGGCCGCGACTGAGCATCACCCGATCATCAGCGCGCTGACGTCTGTCACGGCGGGCTCCAATGAAGAATCTGCAACCACGTCCCAGGCAGCATCTGGATTTCATGCTGTTTTTCCATCGTGACCTCCTGGTAGTGATGGCGGCGGATTTTACCAGAATCGATGGTTGAATAGATTTTGTGCAGATTCTAGTGAGATTGAGGATAGCTATGGACTGGCTCTAATATGCAGCAGCTGCGTATTGCATCTCATTGAAAAATAAGGGGGCGTTAGTTTTTCATGGGGTGTTGTGTCCCGATTATGGTTCGAACCGGCCCTGGGACACCATCTCTGTTGAGCTTTCCCTTTCCGGTATTCGCCGGTCTAAAAAACAGTCTTTCTCGCTCCTCGCTTTCGCAGGTCTCAGCCGGGCTTCTTCCGGTTGGAGTTCGATGCATTTGTGTGGGTGGGGATATTCATGCCCCAGGGCTATACGCTTCTTCTTATATAGAAGAGGCGGCGAGGCATCCTGATTTTATAGGCGAATGGGTTTTTAGCTTTTTTGCGGATAAGGGGTTGACGTTCATGGCGATCCCTGTAGAATTCGCCTCCCGCTTACGAGAGATCGCAAGCGCAAGTGGTTGAAGTTGTTGAGGAAATCTTCGAAAACTTCTGAAAATAACCACTTGACAGCAAATGAGGCTGCTGTAGAATGCGCGCCT
>NZ_WKFA01000077.1:0-24041 GCF_021605325.1 Pseudomonas sp. PA-7-1E | reverse complement strand
GAATATTGGCAGTCGACGGCGATCTGATATTCCAACCCGAGGGCACATAACGATGTCCCTTTTTCTTGTATATAGCATTGTGATGTTCGCTTGGGTATTTGTCGTCTTCGTACTGATAGTGTTTGCTGAATACGCAAAGCTGGATGAACTGGAAAGTTACTTCAGTGAGAACGAGAAGGTTCTTAGACATAAGCGTTTCAGGGAAGGATATGATCCGATCGATAGATATCATCGAATGAGCCTGATGATCGACATCCTGTCAGGGCCGAAAGCTTTTCTGAAGGCAGGCCTTGTGACCGAAGCCGAGCTGGCGTCTGTCCCCTTGACGCTTAAGCGCTGGGCCTTGTGGCCGTATCGCCTCGCGGATGTTTGTATCATCGAAATGATTGTGTGGGAGGTATGGCGCAGATGGTGCGATATCCCAATTCCATAGAACTAGGCCTCACTCGCGAAAACACCTCTTGAATTGGCAATTGGTAGACGTGTGCGAACCAGCAGGCGGTCATTACGGGGCGCTATAGATCAAGAGTGATTCGATTTTCCCACCTGGGGCATGACAATGTCGTTTTTTCTCGCTTACACCCTGGTGATGTTGGTTGGAGCGTTCGTCATTTTGGGATTAATGCTCTTTGTCGAACGAACAAAACTCGAGGCGTTGGAAGGTTACTTCATTGAAAACGTGCAGGTGCGTAAATATCAGCAACGCTGGGGACGAAACCAGCGGTTCGTCAGGTTTCATCGCATGTGTCTAATGATTGATATCCTCCGCGCGCCAGAACGCTCCGTGAAAGAAGGTTACATGACCGAGGCAGAGCTAGCCGTCATTCCGCCAGCGCTCAAGCGTTGGGCTGTATGGCCCTATCGGCTCGCGATAATGTGGGCGATCAGTTGGGGCTATTGGTGCACCTGGCTTTAGAGGTGCTCTCGCTTCTTGAGCCTGAATTCCAGGCTCACATTTTTTAGAAAAAGTGCTGTACATGCATACAGTCTTATCCTACAGTCCATCCCAGGTGACCGGATGTCGCCGGTTACCTGAGCTTCAATTTTTTAACTATGGATGGATAAAAAATGAAATCGAAAAAAGCCTTCATTATGGGCGCGGCCATGGCGGCCTCTTGCTTCGTTTCGGCCTTTGCCCTGGCCGAGCAATACCCTCATCTGGCGGCGCAAACGCCTCAAGTCAGCGTCAAGCAAGCTTTGAAAGATGCTTCGAAAATCCAAGCCAACAAGGCACCCGCTACGCTCAAACAGCGACTGCAATCGAGCGCTCACCTGAAGAAGCCCGTGTTCGCTGCCAAGTCCAAGGCGGACTCGGTGGTGGAAGACATCATTGCGCCCGCTGCGGTAGGCAAAGTGCAAAAGGCCACTGGCAAGCAAGCGTCTGCCGCGCAAGCGGCTTTGGTCCAGGGTTGTGAAGTCACGCTGGACGTGAACGCGCTCTACACAATTGAGGGCGTGCAGGCCGGCGCTTTGCTGTGCTATCACTTCAATTTGCCGCAGAAGGCCAGGATCAACGCCTTGCTGGTCAATCAGACGGTGGGTACCGACATGTCATTGTCACTGTTCCAGGACGATGGTCAGGGCAACCCGCTTCCCATGGGCACCTCCAATAACCCGGGCAATGGCGACGAAAGCCTAAGCGGTGTGGTGCCGGCCGGTGATTATTACTGGTTCATGGAGGCCAATGCGGCGGTCGACGGGTCGAGCTTCCAGTTCGGTGTGGCGGTCGACACCAATATCGACGCCTACGAGCCCAACGACACGCCGGACACGGCCTTCCAGCTGCCGGACACGCTGAACTACCTCAGCGGTAATGCCGACAGCCTCGACGATGTTGATTACTTCGATTTCACCGCTGTGCGTGGCCAGAGTGTGGGTATTGCGTTGGTGGCCGATGCCGCTAGCGGTAGTACCCGTGGCAAATGGATCCTTGAGCGTTTCGATGGCAGCCAGTGGGTCACCGTGGGCGCCAATGTGATCTCGACGTCGATCCCAAGCCCAGGCGTAGGCGGTGTGGTGAAGGTGCGCGTGCGGCCCAACCAGCACCCGAATGAGCCTTGGAGTGCGACGGGTAAATACACGCTGTCCTTTGGTTCCAACCCACGTGTTAACAACCCGGATATGAAAGGCGAGGCGAATGTGTTGCGTATCCCGTATTCCGCTTCCAACGTGGGTTACGGCTATATGACCACCCAAGCCTACCGGGATCTGACCTGGACCATGGGCCTGTCGGACAGCACCGGTGCGCCCCTGGTGGGGTTGCACCCGATTGTCTACCTCGACCAGCACATCAACCCGGACACCGGAGATATCGTCTACAAGGCTTACTCGGCGGCTACCGACAGCTCGGGCCAAGCCGGCGGCACGATCAACGTGGGTACCTGCTTCGGTGATTTCCAGACTGAGTTTGTCGATTACTCCCAAGGTTACAACAATACCTGGCGCACCGACTTCAACTATGGGGTTTGGCGCATGGAGGTACTGGAGTACCCGGGCATTGGTGTCGGCGGTGAGAACACCCAGTTCGTGAGCTTTGGCCATTTGTGCAAACAAACCTTGCTCAGCAGTACCAAGAGCTAAGCCAGTGGCGGCTTAGCGCAAAGGGCATACAGGCAAAGCAGCTGTATGCCCTTTTTGCGTCAATGCGTAACGCCATTGCTGCATTTTTCCGCCGGATGCTTATGACGACCGCTGGTTATCGTGGCTGACCGGCTCCCAATACAAAGTGCCAAACAGATAGTCCATCAATGGCAGCACGATGTTGAAATTACGCCCCTGCATCAGCTCGCGACGGTGATGCAGGGCATGCAGGCGGTGCATCTGGCGAATCCATGGCAGGCGTGCCACCGGGTGTTCGGCAGGCAGGTGTTCGCAGGCATGGAACACTTCGTAGAGCAGGTAGCCAAGGATCATGCAGCCTGCAAACAACCCGGCAACGTTGGGGCTCAGTTGGCTGAGCAGCCACCAGGCGGGAAGGGTGATGGCCAGGCTGTGCAGCATGATCAGCCAGGCTGGAAACAGGATGACGCGCCAGTCCCGAGGGCTGTCGTAGGTCATGTGGCCGGGGGTGAAGAAGCTGTGGTGATCGCCGGTGTGGCGTGCGTAAAACAGCCGGGCGAATGCATGTTTGTGATGGCCCAGGTGGCGGTGCACGAGGTAGATGCACAGGTTGAAGAACAGCAGGGTCAGGGGCACGGTCAGCCACTGCAGGGCGGTGATATCGGCGGTGGAGGACCAGGCCAGCGTGATGCAGGCGATGCCGTAGCCAAGCACGAATGCGGCGTGCAGCCAGGGGTTGTAACGCGGGTTGACGCTTGCGCGGTAACGGTCGCGGAAAGTCTCGGTCGGGTGGGGCATGGCCGGCTGCTCGCTGTGTTTTTATTTGAGGCTGAGCTTAGTTGGCGTAAGCGGATGTGCGAGTTTTTACTGACCACCTCATCCCCCCTGTAGGAGCGAGCTTGCTCGCGAAAAATGTCAACGATAACGCGGGCTTCTGAATAAACGCGGCGCCTGTGAGTTTTTCGCGAGCAAGCTCGCTCCTACAACCGGAGGGCAAGCCAGCTCCCACGTTTTTGCCCGAGACCGACCAGTGGAGGCTTGCACAGGTCTGAATTACTTGTTAGCTTCTGGCAAAATGTTAACGATAACATTTGCTCTAAAAATAAAAACAAAACAGAGACCCACGCCATGAAAATGCTCCCGAAAACCCTGTGTTTACTGGTCGCCAGCATCACCCTGGGCAGTGCGACCCCCGCGTTTGCCGACGCTGCCAAGCCCATCCGCATCGGCGCCTCGTTCCAGGAAATCAACAACCCCTATTTCGTCACCATGAAAAACGCCCTGGAAGAAGCCGGCGCGACCATCGGTGCCAAGTTGATCATCACCGACGCCCGCCACGACGTGTCCAAGCAGGTCAGTGATGTCGAAGACATGCTGCAAAAGGGCATCGACATCCTGCTGATCAACCCCACTGATTCCGTCGGTGTGCAATCAGCTGTCAAGTCGGCCCATGCTGCCGGCGTCGTAGTGGTGGCGGTGGATGCCCAGGCAGATGGCCCGTTGGATTCGTTCGTGGGGTCGAAGAACTTCGACGCTGGTTTCCAGGCCTGTGAGTATCTGGCTAAAACCATCGGTGACAAAGGCAATATCGCTATCCTTGACGGCATCGCCGTGGTGCCGATCCTCGAACGTGTGCGCGGCTGCAAAGAGGCGGTGGCCAAGCACCCGGACATCAAGATCGTCAGCATCCAGAACGGCAAACAGGAACGCGATCAGGCCCTCACCGTCACCGAAAACATGTTGCAGGCCCAGCCTACCCTCAAGGGCATTTTCAGCGTGAATGACAATGGCTCTCTCGGCGCGCTGTCGGCTATCGAAGCCAGCGGCATGGACGTGAAGCTGGTCAGCGTCGACGGTGCGCCGGAAGCGATCAAGGCGATCCAGAAACCCGGCAGCCATTTCATCGCCACCTCGGCCCAATACCCCCGCGACCAGATCCGCCTAGCCCTGGGCATCGCCCTGGCCAAGAAGTGGGGCGCCCAAGTACCGGCCAGCGTGCCGGTGGACATCACCCTGATCGACCAGGCCAAGGCCAAGGACTTCAGCTGGTAACCCCCCCCAGGCCCCGCGTAGTTCGTGGGGCCCAGGTCTTCCTTCTGAGTGCGAGGTCGGCGGTATGAGCAGTCTTCTGAAGCTGGAAAACATCTGTAAGCGTTACCCGGGGGTGCAGGCCCTCAAGGCCATCAACCTGCAAGTGGAGCGCGGCGAAATCCACGCCTTGCTCGGGGAAAATGGCGCGGGCAAATCCACCCTGATGAAGATTCTGGGCGGTGTCGAACATCAGGACGAAGGGCAAATTTTTATCGACGGGCAGGCCCGAAAATTTGCGACCTATCGGGATGCGATTGCCGCCGGGATTGGCATTGTGTTCCAGGAATTCAGCCTGATTCCCTACCTCACGGCGGTAGAAAATATCTTCCTTGGCCATGAGCTGAGCAACCGCTTCGGCCTGTTGCGCAAACGCGAAATGGCCGAGGCGGCGCAGGCGTTGTTCGAGCGCCTCGGGGTCAGCATCGATCTGCACTGCGCGGTCAAGCACCTGAGCGTGGCCGAGCAGCAGTTTGTCGAAATCGCCAAGGCCCTGGCTTTGGACGCACGCCTGCTGGTGCTCGATGAGCCAACCGCGACGCTGACCCCCAGTGAGGCCGAGTTGCTGTTCGGCATCATGCGCGAACTCAAGCGCCAGGGCGTGGCGGTGATTTTTATCTCGCACCACCTGGAAGAGATTTTCCAGGTCTGCGACCGCATCAGCGTCCTGCGCGACGGCAGCAATGCAGGCGTTACCGAAGTGGCCGACAGCGATATCGATCACTTGGTCGAGATGATGGTCGGCCGCCGCCTGGAGTGCAGTTTTCCGCCTAAACCCACTACCGCACGCGGCCCGTTGCTGCTGGAGGTCAAGGATATCCAGCTGGTGCGCAACGGCCCCCACAACCGTTTCAATGTGCACAAGGGCGAGATCCTGGGCTTCGCCGGCCTGGTGGGCTCGGGCCGCACCGAGCTGGCCCTGGGCATGATGGGCGCGCTGCCCACGGTGAGCAAAGACGTGTGGCTGCGCGGGGAAAAAGTCAGCCTCGACGACCCGGCCCAAGCCCTGGCCCACGGCATTGGCCTGCTACCGGAAAGCCGTAAGAGCGAAGGGCTGATCACCGCCTTCAGCATTCGCGAAAATATCTCGCTGAACAATTTGCCCAAGTATCAGCACGCCTCGGGCCTGATCGACAAGGCCCGCGAGTGCGCCAGCGTCGAAGCGCTGATGCGCCAGCTGTCGATCAAGGCACCCAGTGGCGAAAGCCTTGTGGTGAACCTCAGCGGCGGCAACCAGCAAAAAGTCGTGATCGCCCGCTGGATCAACCACCACTGCGACGTGCTGGTGTTCGACGAACCCACACGCGGTATCGACGTGGGTGCCAAGGCGCAGATCTACGCGTTGATGCGCAGCCTCACCGAACAGGGCTACGCGATCATCATGATTTCCTCCGAGCTGCCCGAAGTCATCGGCATGTGCGACCGCGTCGCCGTGTTCCACAAGGGCGCCATCGTTAAGGTACTGGAAGCGTCCGCCGTCAATCCTCAAGAGGTCATGCGCCATGCAACAGGGGGCTCAAGTGAATACGTCCATTAACACCGCCGGCACCGGCCGCTTGCGCCTGAACCTGGCGCGGCTGCTGCGTTCGCCGGCGTTTTATCCCTTTGTCGGGCTGGTGGTGGTGACCCTGGTGATGATCCTCGCCAGTGACACCTTCCTCACCGCCAGCAACCTCTCCAACATCGCCCGCCAGGTGTCGATCAACGCAATCATCGCGGTGGGCATGACCTGCGTGATTCTCACCGGCGGGATCGACTTGTCGGTGGGGCCGGTGATGGCGTTGTCCGGCACCTTGACCGCCGGGCTGATGGTCGCCGGGTTGCCGCCGGGCCTGGCGATTGGCGCCGGGCTGCTGGTGGGCGTGGCCTTCGGCATCGGCAACGGGCTGTTCGTGGCGTACCTGCATATGCCGCCGATCATCGTCACCCTGGCGACCATGGGCATCGCCCGCGGGTTCGGGCTGATGTACACCGACGGCTACCCGATTTCCGGCTTGCCAGAGTGGTTCGCGTTCTTCGGTCGCGCCAGTGTGTTTGGCCTGCAGGTGCCGATCCTGATCATGCTGATCACCTACCTGGCGGCCTATGTGCTGCTGCAACACACCCGCATCGGCCGCTACATCTACGCCATCGGCGGCAATGAAGAAGCGGTGCGCTTGTCCGGGGTGCGAGCGGCGCGTTTCAAGCTGCTGGTGTACGGCATCAGCGGCTTCACCGCCGCGATTGCCGGGCTGGTGCTCACCTCGCGCTTGATGAGCGGCCAGCCGAATGCCGGCGTGTCGTTCGAGCTGGATGCGATTGCCGCCGTGGTACTGGGTGGTGCGTCGATTGCCGGCGGCCGCGGAGTGATCATCGGCACCTTGCTCGGCGCCATGCTGCTGGGCGTGTTGAACAACGGTTTGAACATGCTTGGCGTGTCGCCCTACGTCCAGAGCGTGATCAAGGGCGGGATCATCTTGCTGGCGATTTTCATCAGCCGTCAGCGCCATCGTTAATACCTCACTACACAGGACCGAACACATGGACAAGCACACTCACATGCAAGCCGTCGTCTGCCACGGCCCGAAAGACTACCGCCTGGAGCGCATCGGCAAACCCCAGGCGCGTGCCAATGAGCTGGTGATCCGTATCGCCGCCTGCGGCATCTGCGCCAGTGACTGCAAGTGCCACTCGGGCGCGGCGATGTTCTGGGGCGGCGACAACCCCTGGGTCAAGGCGCCGGTAGTACCGGGCCACGAATTTTTCGGCTATGTGGTCGAAGCCGGCGAGGGCGCCGAGGAGCACTTTGAGGTCAAGGTCGGTGACAAGGTCATCGCTGAACAGATCGTGCCGTGTGGCAAGTGCCGCTTCTGCAAATCGGGCAAATACTGGATGTGCGAAGTGCACAACATCTTCGGCTTCCAGCGCGAAGTGGCCGAAGGCGGCATGGCCCAATACATGCGCATTCCCAAGACCGCCATCGTGCACAAGATCCCTGAGTCGGTGTCCCTGGAAGACTCGGCGCTGGTGGAGCCGATGGCCTGCTCGATCCATACCGTCAACCGTGGCGATATCCAGCTCGACGACGTGGTGGTGATTGCCGGCGCGGGCACCCTGGGCCTGTGCATGGTCCAGGTCGCCGCGCTGAAGACCCCGAAGAAGCTGGTGGTGATCGACATGGTCGATGAACGCCTGGAGCTGGCGAAAAAATTCGGCGCCGATGTGGTGATCAACCCCGCCCGTGACAACGCTCGCGAGATCATCAACGGGCTGACGGACAACTACGGCTGCGACGTCTATATCGAAACCACGGGCGTACCGGCCGGCGTCACCCAGGGCCTGGACCTGATCCGCAAGCTCGGGCGCTTTGTCGAGTTCAGCGTGTTTGGCGCCGAGACCAGCGTGGACTGGTCGATCATCGGCGACCGCAAGGAGCTCGACGTGCGCGGCGCGCACCTGGGCCCGTATTGCTACCCCATCGCCATCGACCTGTTCGAGCGTGGCCTGGTCACCTCCCAAGGCATCGTCACCCATGATTTCCCGCTGGACGACTGGGCCGAGGCGTTTGAACTGGCCAATTCGACCAAGTCGATCAAGGTGCTGTTGAAGCCGGTGCTCTGAGATGGACTACGTCATCGGTGTAGACATTGGCACCCAGAGCACCAAGGCGCTGCTGGTGGATGCCCAGGGCACGATCATCGCCCAGCATAGCCAAGGCTACCGGGTGGACACCCCGAAAGTGCGCTGGGCCGAGCAGTGGCCGCAGGTGTGGCTGGATGCTGTCGAAACGTGCGTGGCCCAGTGCATGGCCAAGGCCGGGGTACCGGCGCCGCAGGTCAAGGCGCTGTGCATCAGCAGTTTGTACGGTGGTTCGGGCATTGCCGTGGATGCGCAGATGACGCCGCTGCACCCGTGCCTGATCTGGATGGACCGCCGCGCCGGCGAGCAGGTGGCCTGGGTGCGTGAGCATGTGGACCTGGAGCGCTTGTTCGCCATCACCGGCAATTCGGTGGACAGCTACTACGGCTTCGCCAAGATGCTCTGGCTCAAGCAGCACCAGCCTCAGGTGTGGGCGAATACCCGTTACCTGTTGCCGCCCAACAGCTACATCAATTGGTGCCTGACCGGCGAGTTGGCGGTGGACCACAGCAGCGCCGGGAATATCGGCGGTGTCTACGACGTGGCGGCGCGCAACTGGTCAGGCGAGATGCTGGAGGCGTTGGGTATCGCGCAGTCGATGATGCCCGAGCGGTTGCTGTATTCCGGCGAGGTGGTGGGTGGTTTGCTTGCAGACTGGGCCGCACGCCTGGGCTTGCAGGCGGGCACGCCGATCCTCGCTGGGGGCGTGGACGCGGCCATGGCGACCCTGGCGGCGGGTGTCACTCAGCCAGGCAATCATGTGGCGATGATCGGCACCAGCATGTGCTGGGGCTATCTGAACCAGCAGGTGGATGCACGTCACGGTTTGGTGAGCATGCCCCACGTCTACAACGGCCACCGCGACCTGTACATCTTCGGCGGTGCGATCACCGCCGGGGCCTCGGTCAGCTGGTTTCGCGAGCAGTTCTGCCAGGCCGAAGAACAGCAGGCCCAGGCCACGGGGCAAGACAGCCTGGCGCTGCTGGAGCAGAGCGCGATGAAGATTCCGGCAGGCAGCGAAGGCGTGGTGTTTTTGCCTTACTTGATGGGCGAGCGCAGCCCGGTGTGGGATGACCGCGCCAGCGGCAGTTTTGTCGGGCTCAACCTCTACCACAGCCGCTTTCACCTGTACCGCGCGGTGCTGGAGGGCGTGAGTTTTGCCCTGCGCCACAATATCGAAGCGGGCAGCCAGGGCGCGCATTCCCTGGACCCGCGCTTGATTGTGGTGGGCGGGGCGAGCCATTCGGACCTGTGGATGCAGATCATCGCCGACGTCACACGCTACCCGGTGTACACGATCGTGCAGGAGGTAGAAGCAGCCCTGGGCGCGGCGTTGTTGGCGGCGCATACGATGGGGTTGGTGAGTGATGGGCAGATGGACACGGGTTGGGTGCAGTTGCAATTGCGGGCGCAGCCCAAGCGGGAGAATGTCATGACCTATGACCGGGCGTTTGCCGAGTACCTGAAGCTGTACCCGGCCCTGAAACCGATCATGCACAACCTGCAAGCCACCTGATTCAACACCGTCCAAAACTGTGGGAGCTGGCTTGCCTGCGATAGCGGTGTATCAGCACCCGATAAGGAGACTGACACTCCGCTATCGCAGGCAAGCCAGCTCCCACAGTGGGTCTTCATTGGTTTTGAGATCTTTATTTATGTCTACCACCTTCGACTTTTCGTACCAGCGCATCCTCGTCACCGGTGCCAGCAGCGGCATCGGTCGCGAAATTGCCCAGCAACTGATCGCCAGCGGCGCCGAAGTCTTCGCTCTCGGTCGCGATGCCCAGGCGTTGGCGGCATTGGGATGCCGCACCTTGTGCGTGGATATCGCTGACAGCATCGCCCTCGAGAAAACCCTGCAAGATTTGCCGCCTCTGCACGGCCTGGTCAACTGCGCCGGTATCTCACGCCTGGAGCCTGCCGCGGCCATCAGCGCCAGCGCCTTCGACCAAGTGATGAGTGTCAACGCCCGCGCCGCTGCGCAAGTGGCCAGCCGGGTCGCGGCGAAGATGATCGAGGCGAACATGGCCGGCAGCATCGTCAACGTCTCCAGCCAGGCGTCGTTGGTGGCGCTGGACGATCACCTGAGCTACTGCGCCTCCAAGGCTGCACTGGATGCGATCACCCGCGTGCAATGCGCCGAGTGGGGCCGTTTTGGCATACGCGTCAACAGCGTCAACCCCACCGTGACCTTGACGCCCATGGCGACCATGGCCTGGTCCGACCCGGCCAAGCGCGACCCGGCGCTGGCAGCGATTCCTTTGGGGCGTTTTGCGCAACCGGCGGAAGTGGCGCTGCCGGTGCTGTTTTTGCTAAGCGACGCGGCCAGCATGATCAGTGGCGTGAGCCTGCCTGTGGACGGCGGCTACACCAGCCGCTAGCCGTTTTCCAACTGCCCGGCGATGACCACTTTGTCCCGTGGCTTGTGCGGGTCTTGCAGGCGATCAAGCAGCAGGCGCACCGCACTGCTGCCGGCCAGGGACGCGTCGTGGGCCACGCAGGCAATCGGCACGCCAAAGATATCGGCGAAGGGCAGGCGGTCGATGCCGCAGATGGTCAGGCTGTCATGGGCGATGTTATGCATACGCAACGCACGCAGGGCGCCCAGGGTGATCAACTGGTTGAAACCCATGATCGCGTCCGGTGCCGAGTGTGCGGCCAGGTAATCGAGGGTATGCAGGTAAGCCGGCATCAGCGTGTAGTCGCCCGCTTGCACCTCGACCTGAATGTCGGGGTGTGCGGCCAGCACTTCCCGCAGGCCTTTGAGGCGTTCCACGCTGATACGCGAGTGCTCGGGGCCGGTCAGCACCAGCAGGCGCTTGAGGTTCGGGGTTTGGCGTAACAGGTAGTGCGCGGCTTGCAGGCCGCTGTGGTAGTTGTCGAGCACCACGCGGCTGAACGGGCTGTCGTGGATCGTGCGATCGAGCAGCACCACCGGGGTCTTGCCGTTGCCCAGGCGCTCCAGATAGTCGGGCTGGTAGCTCGGCTCGTCGGAGACCGGCGACAGGATGATCCCCGCCACGCGATAGCCCAGCAGGGTATCGACCGCCTTGCTTTCGAGTTCTTCCAGCTCATCGGTGTCCACCAGCATGATGGTGTAGCCGTGCTTTTTCGCCTCGCGGGAAATCGCCTTGATCATCTCGCTGTAGAACGGGTTGTCTACCGATGCGGTGATGACCCCGATGATCAGGCTTTCACTGCGCTTTAGCCCACGGGCGAAGGCGTTGGGCACGTAGTCCAGCTCGCGTGCCACTTCCAGGATGCGCGCCAGGGTGGCGGGTTTGACCAGGTCGGGTTTGCTCAAAGCGCGGGACACCGTAATGGTGGTCATGCCGACCCGTTTGGCAATGTCGCTGATGGTGACGGACTTTTTCTTGTTCATCGGTAAGACTGCGAGAGTAAACACCAGCAGGCTAGCATGTGCGCAAGCGTAGAGTGATTCAAATCAGCGGATCCCAGCGTTGCGACCAGTCGCCTTCGGCCTTCACCACTTCGCGTAGCAGTTCCAAGGCCTGCTGCAACACCGCTGAATCTCGCGCCCGTGAATACACCAGGTAGGTCGGAAAGCTGAATTCCGGCGCCTTGGCCACGCGCTGCATGACGCCGCTGTCCAGGTAGCTCTGCACCACCCGCGTGCGGAAGTAACCAGCCCCGCCATTCTCCAGGATGTACTGCAACGCCAGCGGCCCCAGGTTGAAACTCAGCGCGGCACGCGCACGGTCGGGCAGGGCGGCGTCGTGTTGCTGGCGAAAACCCTGGCCCCAGTCGATATACACGTAGGGCGAGGGTTTGCTCGCCAGTTGCACCAGAATCAGTTTTTCTTCCAGCATCTGCTCCACCTGCAAGCCCGGCCAGTATTGCGGCTGGAACACCAAGGCGGCATCTAGCACACCCAGCTCCAGTTGGCGCAGCAGGTATTCGCCTTCACGCACTTCGGTGCGCAAGGCGTGCCCCGGTATCTGCTCGCGCAGCGCCTTGGCCCAGCCGAGCATCAACGGGTTGCACAGGCTGACCTCCCCGCCGATATGCAGCACATTGCGATAGCCGTCCGGCAATGGCAGGTCACGGCGGGCGGCTTCCCAGGTTTGCAGCAACTGGTTGGCGTACACCACGAACGCCTCGCCGTCGGCGGTCAGCCGCGCACCGGCACGGTTGCGCACGAACAGCGTGCAGCCGAGCTGGTTCTCGAGGTTTTTGACACGAGCGGTGATAGCGGTCTGGGTGACGTGCAGTTTCTCGGCCGCCGCGGCCAGGCTGCCGCAGCGGGTGATCTCGAGGAAGGTGCGTGCCAGTTCGATGTCCATGAAGCCCCCGGGGATGAATAGGGGCATTGTAGAGCGATGCAGGATTGGAATGCGATCCATGTGGGAGCTGGCTTGCCTGCGAAATCGCTGGTTCAGTTAGCCCATTGGCCTCTGACACACCGCTATCGCAGCATAGGTATCTACATAACTTTGGTACGACGCTGTATCTGTGGCGAGGGAGCTTGCTCCCGTGGCGGCCTGACAGCGACGCTTATCCACCTGACGCGCCGCAGTTCTATGTGGGAGCTGGCTTGCCTGCGAAGACGGCCTGACAGTCAACTGGGATGTTGGATCAGAGCGCGTACATATCCGTTATTTAGGTAACGGCCACTTAGGGTTCCGCCCTGACGGCGGCTCACTTTGCAAAAGCGGCAAAGTAAGCAAAACGCTCTTGCCCCACCACTCGGCACCTCGCTTAGGCTCGGTGTGCCCGTAATCCGCCAGTGATTTGGGGGGCCGCCGCCACGCGCCATCCATGGCGCGGGGCGGCTAAACCGGCATCCCTGCCGGTTTACCCCTCAAATCACTGTCGAATTCCGGCCAGCGTGGTTTAACGGGGCGCCTGAGATCAAGATCACAAGCAGATCAAGAGCGGCTCGCTTCGCATCGTGGTTACCGTTGGCTGCTACAACCTACAAAATTGTGTAGAAGCTGCGACGGCGGTGTGTCAGAGGCCAATGTGCTGACTGAAACAGCGCTATCGCAGGCAAGCCAGCTCCCACAGTTGTAGGTATTTCAGGTCGGGATTTTCGGTGTGTGCAAGTGCGCTGTGGGGAATGCCTGTGCATACGCGTGACACACCCTAAGTACCTGCTCATCGGCAAACCGCGCACCCACCACATGCAAGCCCACCGGCGAGCCATTTGCCGCCAACCCACAGGGCACTGACGCCGCCGGTTGTTGGGTAAGGTTGAACGGGTAGGTGAACGGCGTCCATTCCATCCACTCAGTCATTCCCGAACCCGGTGGTACGTTATGCCCCGCCTCGAACGCGG
The DNA here is from genome assembly GCF_021605325.1 of Pseudomonas sp. PA-7-1E. Lineage (NCBI taxonomy): Bacteria > Pseudomonadati > Pseudomonadota > Gammaproteobacteria > Pseudomonadales > Pseudomonadaceae > Pseudomonas > Pseudomonas sp. PA-7-1E. The sequence goes on along the minus strand of NZ_WKFA01000077.1, from coordinate 10,477 downwards.
TGATCGGCATCATCGGTGACACCAACACATCGTAATGCTCATGGAAAGCCGCCATCCGTGCGACCAGCGCCGCCCGGGCTTCCAGAGCTGCGTTGAAATCGCCCAGGTTCAAGCGCTCGCCCCGTTGCGCAATACGTAGAAGCCCTGGGTCCAGCAGTTGCTTTTGCGCCTCGCTCATCGTGCCGGTCAGGCGAGCGGCACCGGCGGCCCACAAGGTGCTGAAGACGTCCAATGGGTCGCTGAAACCGGGGTCGATCTGTTCGACATGGGCGCCCAGTTGCACCAGGCCCTGCACAGCCTGATCCACCACCTGGGCGACTTGCGGGTCGACTTTCACATAGCCGAACGTGGGGCTATAGGCGATACGCAACCCTTTCAAGTCCGTCCCTGGAACCAGCCAGGGCGTGGTTCGCGGCGCGCCGATCAAGCCGTCCCGTGCATCCGGTCGCGCCACGGCTTGCAGCATCAGCACACTGTCTTCCACGGTGCGCGTCATCGGCCCCAGGTGCGACAGGATCGTCATGGAGCTGGCCGGCCATTGCGGCACATAGCCGAAGGTCGGCTTGATCCCGAAGGTGCCGGTAAACGCACAGGGAATACGGATCGAGCCGCCGGCGTCGCTGCCCTGGTGCAGCACGCCCAGGTTCAACGCCGCCGCCGCAGCGGCGCCCCCGGACGAGCCACCGGCGGTGGTGCGCGTGTCCCACGGGTTGCGGGTGATGCCGTACAGCGGGTTGTCGGTGACGCCTTTCCAGCCGAATTCCGGGGTGGTGGTCTTGCCCAGCAGCACCGCGCCAGCCTTGCGCATGAAGGCCGAGAAGGGCGCGTCCACGTCCCACGGGCCCACGGCACTGGAGGTGCGTGAGCCTTTGCGCGTGGGCATACCGACTGTCAGCGTGAGGTCCTTGATCGACGCCGGCACGCCATCCAGGGCGCCGCAAGGTTCGCCCTTGAACCAGCGTTGTTCCGACGCCCGCGCAGCGTCCAGGGCGCCTTGCGGGTCGACATGGCAGTAAGCATTCACCACCGGGTTGTAGCGCTCGATGCGCAGCAACGCGTCTTCGGTGACCTCCACGGGCGACAAGGTCTTGTCACGAAAGTGTTGCAGCAGTTGCACCGCCGTCAATTGGCCGATCTCACTCATGCTTGAACTCCCTGCGCCGCGTTGACCATGGCGCGCAGCAACACCGCGCAACCCGCCGCCAGGTCAGCCGGCGCGGCGTTTTCGATTTCGTTATGGCTGATGCCGCCTTCGCACGGCACAAAGATCATCCCGGCCGGGCCCAGTTCAGCGACGAAAATCGCGTCATGCCCGGCGCCGCTGACAATGTCCATATGGCTCAAGCCCAATGCCTGGGCAGCCTCGCGCACGGCATTGACGCAGGCCGGGTGGAAGTCCAGCGGCGGGAAGTCGGCAGTCGGCGTCAGTTCAAACGTCAAGCCGTGGCGGGCGGCCGCGTCTTCGATCACTGCGCGCACTTCATCGACCATGGCTTGCAGCTTGTCGGCGTGCAGGTGACGCAGGTCGATGGTCATGTGCACCTGGCCGGGGATCACGTTGCGCGAGCCAGGGTGCAGGTTAAGGCAGCCGACGGTGCCGCAGGCGTGAGGCTGATGCTGATGGGCAATACGGTTGACCGCGCTGACCACCTCGGCAGCGCCCACCAGGGCATCCTTGCGCAGGTGCATGGGCGTAGGGCCCGCATGCGCCTCGACGCCGGTGAGGGTCAGGTCGAACCACTTCTGGCCCAGGCAGCCCATCACAACCCCCAGGGTAATCGCCTGGTCCTCCAACACCGGGCCTTGCTCGATATGCGCCTCGAAATAAGCGCCCACCGGATGGCCCAGCACCGCACGCGAACCGGCATAGCCGATGCGCTGCAATTCGCTGCCTACCGACAGGCCCTGGTCGTCGCGCTTGTCGAGGGTGTCCTGCAGGTCGAACTTCCCGGCAAATACCCCGGAGCCCATCATGCACGGCGGGAAGCGCGAGCCTTCTTCGTTGGTCCACACCACCACTTCGATGGGTGCCTGGGTTTCGATCTGCAAGTCATTGAGCGTGCGGATCACTTCCAGCCCGGCCATTACCCCGTAGCAACCGTCGAACTTGCCGCCGGTGGGCTGGGTGTCGATGTGGCTGCCGGTCATGACCGGGGGCAGGGCGGGGTTGCGGCCAGGACGGCGAGCGAAGATATTGCCGATGGCATCCACACTGACGCTGCACCCGGCGGCTTCGCACCACTGCACAAACAGGTCGCGGGCCTGGCGGTCCAGGTCGGTGAGGGCCAGGCGACACACGCCGCCCTTGGCCGTGGCGCCGAGCCGGGCCAGGTCCATCAGTGACTGCCACAAGCGGTCGCGGTTGATCAGCGGGGCATTGCTCTGGAGCGGTTGCGCAAGACTGTTCATCAGGAATCTCCACTCAGGCACTCAAGGCCAGGTATCGGTTTTTGATCGTCGGATCGGCGCGGAAGTCAGCGGCGCTGCCCTCGTACACCACGCGGCCCTGTTCGAGCACGTAATGACGGTCGGCGAGCTTGTCGCAGACCATCAGGTTCTGTTCCACCAGCAACACCGGCAGACCCTCGTCCTTGACCTTGCGCAGGATCTTCACCAGCTCGTCGACGATCACCGGGGCCAGGCCTTCAGTGGGTTCGTCGAGGATCAGCAGCTTGGGGGCGTTCAGCAGGGCGCGGGCGATGGCCAGCATCTGCTGTTCGCCGCCGGACAACGCATGGCCGGCGTTTTTGCGCCGCTCCTTGAGGCGCGGGAACATGGCGTATACGTCTTCCAGTTGCCAGCGGCTGTGCTTGCGGGCAGCGATGCGCAAGTTTTCCTCCACCGTCAGCAGGCGGAAAATCCCGCGGTTTTCCGGCACCAGCGCCAAGCCCTGGCGCGCAATTTCAAAGATCTTTTGCCCTACCAACGCCTGGCCGTTGAAGTGGATCTGACCCTGGCGCGGGCAGATGATGCCGAGGATGCTGCGCAGGGTGGTGGTCTTGCCGGCACCGTTACGGCCGAGCAGAGTCACCAGTTCGCCAGGGTTGACGCTCAGCGACACGCCTTCAAGCACATGGCTTTTGTCGTAGTAGGAATGGATATTCTCGACGATCAGCATCAGGCAGCCTCCCCAAGATAGGCAGTACGCACACGTTCATCGGCGCGCACGAACTCCGGCGTGCCTTCCACCAGGATCTGCCCATGGCTCATCACCGTGATGCGCTGGCTGATGGACATGACGATGCTCATGTTGTGTTCGATCAACAGCACCGTATGGTCGCGCCCAAGGTCGCTGATCAGTTGGGTCATGATCGGAATATCGTCGATGCCCATGCCCGAGGTGGGCTCGTCGAGCATCAACAGTTTGGGTTTGGAGCAGATCGACATGCCCACCTCCAGCACCCGTTGCTGGCCGTGGGACAACTCACCGGCCAGGGTGTCGGCGCGTGCCGTGAGTTGCAGGCGTTCCAGCACCTGGTCGGCCATCTCCAGGTGTTCGCGCTGGCTGTTCACCCGACGCCAGAAGTTCAAGGCACGCGAGCCATCGCGGCCTTGGGCGGCCAGGCGCAGGTTTTCGCGCACGCTGAGGTTCTGGAACAGGCTGGTGAGTTGGAACGAGCGCGCCATGCCCAGGCCGACGCGGCCGTGGGCGGGCTTGCGCATCAGGTTCTTGCCGTCGAAATGGATCGCCCCGGCGGTGGCCTGGCGTTCACCTGTCAGGCAGTGGAACAGGCTGGTCTTGCCCGCGCCGTTGGGGCCGATGATGGTGTGGATGGTGCCGGCTTCAACCTTGAGGTTGACGCCATTGACCGCGTGGAACGCGCCGTAGGCCAGCTCCAGGTTCTGGGTTTCCAGCAAGACACTCATAGCCCGTCCTCCTTGGCGACGACCGCGGGTTTGCGCGCGCCGCGCACCTTCTCGAATAGCGACGCGAGGCCGCCCCACAAACCGCCGCGCATGAAGATCACCACCAGGATCAGGATTACCCCCAGCAGCATCAGCCAGCGCGGCCACAGGTCGGAGAGAAAGTCGCCCAGCAGCACGATGGAGCCGGCGCCCAGCAGCGAGCCGAACAGCGAGCCGGTGCCGCCGACGATGGTCATGATCAGGATGTTCTCGGACATTGCCAGGTCGATATTCGACAGCGGCACAAAGTGCAGCAGCATGGCGTACAGCGCCCCGGCAATCCCGGTGACCGCACCGGACAGCACGAACACCAGGATCTTGAAGTGGCGCGTGTCGTAGCCGATGGCCGAGGCGCGGGTTTCGTTCTCGCGGATCGCCATCAGCGTGCTGCCAAACGGCGAAGCGATGACCCGGCGTGCGCCGATGAAGATCAGCAGGAACAGCACCGCGACAAAACCATAGAAGGCACGGGCATCGGCCAGGGACAGCAGCACGGTGTCGCCCACACGAATCTCCGGGCGCGGCACGCTGAGCAGGCCGTTGTCGCCGCCGGTCCAGTCGCTCAGGGTGTAGGCGACGAAGTACGCCATCTGGCTGAACGCCAACGTGAGCATCACGAAGTAAATGCCCGTGCGCCGAATCGCCAGGGCGCCCACCAGCAGCGCCAGGAAACCACCGGCAATCGCCGCGCCGAGCAACGCGGTGAACAGGCCCAGTTGCAGGTGGATCATCAACAGCGCCGCACAATAAGCACCGGCACCAAAGAAGATGCCTTGGCCGAAGGACAGCAGCCCGGTATAGCCCAGCAGCAGGTTGCAGGCGAGGGCGGCCATGGCAAAGATCAGGATCTCGGTGGCCAGGGTCGCCGAGGGCAACACCAACGGCAGGCCGATCAGCACGGCCAACACCCACAGCAACATGGCTCTGGATTGGGTCTTGGCAAACGGCAGCGGGTTTTTATCGCTCATGTCAGGCTCTCCCGAACAGGCCATAAGGGCGTACCAGAATCACCACGGCCATGGCGCCGTAGATCATCAGGCTCGCACCCTGGGGCCAGAGTGTGGTCATCAGGCTTTGCACCACGCCCACCAGCAAACCGCCGACCAGCGCACCGCTGAACGAGCCCATGCCGCCGATCACCACCACCACGAAGGCGATGCCCAGAATCTCCGGGCCGACAAAGGGCTGGGCGCCGCGCAAGGGCGCAAACAACACCCCAGCGACACCGGCCAGGGCGACGCCGAGGGCGAAGGTCATGGAGAACAGGCGGAAAATATTGGTGCCCAGTAGTGACACGGTTTCGGTGCTTTCACTGCCAGCGCGCACCAGAGCACCGAAGCGCGTACGTTCCAGCAGCAGCCACAGGCCCAGGCCCACCAGCCCGGAAAACACGATAAGGAACAGGCGGTAGTAGGGGTAGACGAAATCACCTACCACCAGCACGCCGCGCAACAGTTCCGGCACGGCGACGCTTTTGCCCACCGGCCCCCAGATCATCACGCTGGCTTCCTGGATGATCAGGGCGATCCCCAGGGTCACCAGAATCTGGAACATGTGTGGCAAGTGGTAGATGCGCTGGATCAGCAAGCGCTCGATCACCCAGGCCAGCGCGGCCACCACCAGCGGCGCGATCAGCAGCGCCAGCCAGAAGTTGCCGGTGAGGCTCACCGCGGTGTAGCAGATGTAGGCGCCGAGCAGGAAGAACGCGCCGTGGGCGAAGTTGACGAAGTTGAGCAGGCCGAAAATGATCGTCAGCCCCACTGCGATCAGGAAGTAGATCATCCCCAGCCCAAGGCCGTTGAGAATCTGGAACAGGTACAAATTAAGCATGCAGGCACCCTCCGCAGACGGCCGCTTGCGCGGCCCTGCGCGACAAAAGTTAAGCGGTCAGCCGAGCGTGCAGCCTGTCGCCTCGACTGCGGGGAACGATTGGCCAGCGCTGAGCACTTTGGCCAGGTCGTCCTTGTCGGCCATGTCGCCGCTGGCCTTGCCGATCAGCAGGTAGTAGTCCTTGATCACCTGGTGGTCGCCGGTGCGGATCGACTCCTTGCCGGTCGGGCCTTCGTAGCTCAAGCCTTGCAGGGCCTTGGCCACGGTCGGGCCGTCGAAGCTGCCGGTGGCAATGATGGTGTCGAGCATGACTTTGGTGCTGATGTAGTCGGCGGCCAGCGGGTAGGTGGGGTTGATGCCGTACTGGGCCTGGGTCAGCTTGACCAGTTCACGGTTGAGCGGGGTGTCGACCTGGTGCCAGTACTGTGCGCCGAGGTACACGCCCTCGAGCACATCGCTGCCCAGTTCCTGGAACTGATCCAGGCCGGCAGACCACACCAGCAGCACCTTCATGCGCTCCTTGATGCCGAAGTTCACGGCCTGGCGCAGCGTGTTGGACGATTGGCTGCCAAAGTTGAGCAGCACCAGCACATCGGGCTTGGTGGAAATGGCGTTGGTCAGGTAGCCGGAGAATTCCTGTTCCTGCAACGAGTGGTAGCTGTTGCCCACGTGTTCCAGGCCATGCTCCTTGAGCACGTTTCTGGCGCCTTCGAGCAAGGCTTCGCCGAATACGTATTGCGGGGTGATGGTGTACCAGCGCTTGGCGTCCGGCAGCAGCTTGATCAGCGGCACCATGGTTTCGCGTATCGCGCCGTAGGTGGGCACCGACCAGCGGAAGGTCGCCTTGTTGCAGTCCTTGCCCGTCACTTCATCGGCGCCCACCGGGGTCATGAACACGCCGCCGACCTTGTCCACTTCCTTGGCCACTGCCAGCGCGGAAGACGACAGCGTGCAGCCCTGGAAGAACCGTGCGCCGTCCTGCGCGATGGCCTCCTGCACCTTGCGCACTGCCTTGCCGGCGTTGCCTTCGGTGTCGATGACCTTGTAGTTCAGTGGGCGGCCGAGCAATTGGGGGTGTTGCTGCACCGCCAGGCGCGAACCCATGTCGGCAAATTTGCCATAGCTGGCAAAGGCGCCAGACATGGACTTGAGGCCGTAAAAGGTAAAGGGCTCGGCGGCGAATGCCGAACGCACGCTCAGCGGAAGGCTGAGGGCGGCGGCCGCGGTGAGGCTGGCTTTCAATAACGTACGACGCTGCATGGGGTGACTCCCTGGTTTAGTTATTGGCAGGAGCGGCAAGGGCGATACGGTGGAGCAAGGGCCTGTGGGCAGGCTTGTTATTGGATAACTCGATTTCGCGGGTGAACGGGGTCAACTGTGGGAGCTGGCTTGCCTGCGATGGCATCGACTCGGTCCCCTGTAACACCGAGGCGCCCGCATCGCAGGCAAGCCAGCTCCCACATTGATCGGGTTCCCACATTGGATTGTTGGCGTGTTTAAGGGTGGTCGAACTCCAGTAGGAAATGCGGGCTCACTTGGCCTTCCAGCGCGGTCATATGGTGTTCGGCATCGCACATGTGTTCATGCATCAAGCTGCGCACCGCGCTTTCGTCCCCGGCGCGAAAGGCGATCAGCAGTTGCTTGTGATAGTCGAGGTTGGCCGCGTCGAACTGCTTGCGTTTGGGCTTGTAGGCCTTTTTCAGCACCACCAGGTCGCGCAGCAAGTCATTGAGAAACTGCGCCATGAAACTCAGCAGCGGGTTGGGGCAGGCCCGGGCCAGCAGGTTGTGGAACTCCAGTTCCGCCAGGCGTTGTTCGCGCTGGCCGGCTTCGCTGTCTTCGGGGGCGCTGCAAAAATCCACATTGGCTTGCAGGGCGGTGTAATCGTTTTCGCTCAAACGCCCGAGCACCGACACCGCCAATTCCACTTCGATGACCTTGCGCAGTTGGTAGACCTGCTCGCCGTCCAGGTGCTGGAAGTGCAAGTAATTGCGCAAGGCGCGGCTGGCCGGCTCGGTGCCGGCCTGGTTCAAGTAAGCCCCGCCGCTGGGGCCGGTGCGCGTGCTCACCAAGCCCTCCACTTCCAACGCCTTGAGCGCTTCGCGTGCCGAACCCTTGGAACACTGGAAGCTTTCCATCAGCTCGCGTTCGGTGGGCAGGCGGTCGCCGGGCTTCAAGGCGTCGGTGACGATCGAGCGCTTGACCGACTCGACAATCACATCGGACAGCTTCTGGCGTTTGCGGCGTAGCGGGCGAGTCAACATGGCGGTGAGTTATCGTATTAATGCGGATAAATAGCACTTAATAACGATTGGGGAAGTGCGTCAACGCAGGCTGTCGTTTTTGGTGGCAAGAGGTCGTAAATGCGTGGGCTACTTACTCCCAGGCGCTGAGGTCGAGACAGCGCGTGGACGCCGGCGGTTGTCTACCATAAGCGAGAAAATCCCCCAGCCAGCGGTTGACGCAGCCGTCGGCGCCTGCGCGCGCCGACTCCTTGAGCAAGAGTTGCTCTACACCGGTGGCGACTGCTTCGCCAGGCTCGGCATTGATCAGCACCATGCGCCCGACACGCTCGGGAAACAGCGTACCGTAGCGGCTGCCGAGGCGGGTGGCAGCGGCGTTGCCCAGGTAGTTGAGGCGCGCCTCGTCAAGTTGCCCGCGCACGAACTCCATGTCCCGCGCGGCCTGTTCCACGGCATTGCCCTCGCGCAGGTCGCGGGCGCTCAGCTCGATGACGTCATACCGGTCGACCAGGGTGCGATAGGCCTGGGTGGCAAGCGACTCCCAGCGGCTGGCGAGGTGAAGAACGAAAGGCGCGTCCTTGGCCTGGAGGGGTTCGCCGGCCTGGATGAACACGACACCTTCACGGTTGAGCGGTTGCCGTGCGCCTACCCGTGTCACGCTCAAGCTTAGGCGGCCGCGCTGGGGTGCGGCATGGTCGCGGGGGACGTTGACCAGGCCGCATTGGGTGCGGCCAACCACTTGCGGGTTCAAGTGCGCCGTCGTGGTGAGGGGGCAGTCCAGCAGCCAGTCGATTGCGGTGGGGGCGATCAAGGGCTTGGCCAGCGCCAGGTTCGGTATCAACCAGCAGCCAATGCAGGCCAGGCCTTTTACAACAACGCTGGGTTTCATCATGAGGTCCCGGGCTTCCGTGTGATAACGGCTTTTTTACCAAGGACCTTGAGGTGGAGAATGTAGGGTGAAGAAACAACTCGTGTATGAAATATGAGTTTCGTTTATCAGATGTTGGTTTTCCAGCCACCGCCTAATGCCTTGTACAGGGCGATGCTGGCTTGTAGGCGCGACAGGCGCAGTAGCACGTTCTGGTCCTGGGCGCCGTACAAAGTGCGCTGGGTTTCCAGCACCGTGAGCAGGTCTTCGGCACCGGCTTCGTAGCGGCTCTGGGCAATCTGAAACGCGGTCTGCGCCTGTTGCAGCTCCTCGCTTTGCCACTGGCGTTGCTGGTCAAGGCGGGTGATGCTGCTGAGGGCTTTTTCCACATCGGCAAAGCCATTAATGATCGCCCCGCGGTAGGTTTGCAGCAGTTCATCCTGGCGTGCCCGAGCCTTGTCGCGCTCGGCGCTCAGCCGGCCATTGTTGAAGATTGGCGCCATCAGGCCCGAGGTCAGGGTGTAGAAGGGGCTGCGCAAGACCTCTTGGGCCTTGTATGCGCCAGAGCCGAGGGTCGCGCCCAATGTCACTGAGGGCAGCATCGCTGCACGGGCCACCGTGACGTCGGCACGGGCCGCTGCCAACTGGGCTTCGGCCTGGGCGAGGTCGGGGCGCCGGCTCAATAACTGGCTCGGTACACCGGGCCCGATACTCGGCCAGGTCAATGCCTGGAAGGGTTCAGCGCCCAGGTCCAGGGCCTGTACGGGTTGACCAAGCAAGGCGGCCAAAGTGATTTGCGACTCTTCGACCGATTGCTGGATCAGCGGCAACTGCCGTTGCTGGCTGGCCACCAGGCTCTTCTGTTGTGCCAGTTCCAGGGCCGTGGCGGAACCGGCGTCGTGGCGGGTCTGTACCAGGTTCAGCACATTGCGTGCATTGGCCAGGTTGAGCTCGGCAATTTGCAGGCGCTGGCGTGCGGCCAGGGTTTGCGCGTAGCGGTCGGCGACATTGCTGAGCAGGGTCAGCTCCACGTTGGCCTGATCGAACTCACTGGCGTGCAGGCTCTGCACGGCGCTGTCGCGCGCAGCGGCGCGGCCCCCCCAGAAGTCGATTTCATAGCTGGCGGTGAGGCTGGCGTCATAGCTGTTGACGGTCCGATTGCTTTCGGTGGCGTCCAGGTCCGAGTTGCCGCTGCCGCGCAACAGCCTTTGCCGGCTGGCGGTGAGGTTGAACTTCAGTTCCGGCAGCAGCGGTGCGCCGGCAATCACCGCCGTGGCCTGGGCCTGACGGACCCGCGCCATGGCGGCTGCTACGTCGAAACTGTCACGACGGGCCTGGTCGATCAGGCGGTTCAACGCCGGGCTGCCAAACTGCGTCCACCAGCGCTGGTTGATGGCTTGGGTCGCTTCGCGTTCTGCATAGTGCCAGGTGGCGGGCGTGGCGAGGCCGCTGTCGATGGCCGGCGGGTTAGCGCCACAGGCCGTGAGCAACAGGCACACACTGAACGCTGACAGTTGTGGAGTGAGAGATCGTTTATTCACTGGTCAACGCCTTAACCGGATCGAGCCGGGCAGCTTTACGGGCCGGCATGAAGCCGAATACGACGCCGGTAACCAGCGCACAGCCAAAC
>NZ_WKFA01000076.1:0-24322 GCF_021605325.1 Pseudomonas sp. PA-7-1E | reverse complement strand
CCGCCACTCCATCTGGACTCGGCGTTTATGCTAGATTCGGCGCCAATGCCTGTCTCGCGCAATTCGGGCAGAAACCATCGCAAAAAGGGCGAAATGATCAAATCACTGGATAAATTTCTGCGAGAGATCGATGAGGGCGACTGGGCCGTCATCAGTTCGGCCACCGATTACCCCGAAAACTGGGTGATCCCCGAACACAGCCACAACAAGCACCAACTGCTGTACGCCATTGGCGGTGTGATGGTGGTGTACTCGGCCCTGAGGCAATGGACGGTGCCGCCCAATCGTGGCTTCTGGATGCCTTGCGGTCAAGTTCACTCGCTGCGCTGCGTGGGTACGCTGCAGATGCGCAGCGTGTTCGTGCGCCCGGACAGCTTCCCCAACCTGCCGGCCGAGCCCAAGACGGTGACGGTTTCGCCGCTGCTGAGTGAACTGATCAAGGCCTCGGTGAGCTTGAAGCCGCCGTATGCGGAGGATTCACGCGACGCGCGGATCATGCACCTGATTCTTGACGAACTGGCCATTCTCCCGGCCTTGCCGCTGTCGCTGCCCCAGCCTGCCGACCCGCGCCTGAGCCCGATCTGCCTGGCGTTGCAGGATGAACCGAGTGATGCCTCCACCGTGGCCGACTGGAGTGCGCGGTTGGGATTGGACCAGACCACCATCCAGCGCCTGTTCCGCAAGGAAACCGGCATGACCTTCGGCCAATGGCGCCAGCAGGCGCGGTTGCTGCTGGCGCTGGAGCGCATTGCGGTGGGGGAGAAGATCATCGATGTGGCGTTTGAATTGGGCTACGAAAGCCCCAGCGCTTTTACCAGCATGTTCAAGAAACAGTTTGGTAAAACGCCGAGTCATTTTTTCAAGTAGTGCCGCTTGCCATGGATGCGTGAGCAGGGCGCCGGGATGCCAGGTAAGCCAGCAGCGTGGCGACTACCAGCAAGGCGGCGCTCAACTCGAAGGTGGCCCGGTAGCCGCTCAAGTCGAATGCCACGCCACCGACGGTGGCACCGGCGGCAATCGCCAACTGGATGATGGCGACCATCAACCCCCCGCCGGCCTCAGCGTCGTCGGGCAAGGTGCGTGCCAGCCATGTCCACCAGCCAACCGGAGCAGCTGTCGCTACCAGGCCCCAGCAGCCCAACAGCAGGGTGGTGACAATCGCTGAACCGCCGAACCCCACCAGCGCAAGAGCAATGCCGGCCATGATCAACGGAATGGCAATCAGCGTCGGGTACAGGTGACGCTTGAGCAAATGCTCAATCAACACCGTACCCGCCAGGCCGGCCAGGCCGAGCACCAGCAGCATCAGCGACAGGGTGGACACCTCCACCCGGGTCACGCCTTCCAGGAATGGCCGCAAGTAAGTGAACAGCATGAACTGGCCCATGAAGAACAGGCTGACGGCGCACATGCCCAAGGCCACCTTGGAGTTTTTCAGCAGGCGCAGCGCATTGCCGGTGGCCGCCGTGCCGCTGTGCTTGAGCGCCGGCAAGCTCAGCCACAGCCAGGCCAGCGCAATCACGGCCACTGGCACCACGCAAAAGAATGCGCCGCGCCAGCCAATCAGGCCGCCAAGAAAGCTGCCCAGCGGCGCCGCGATCACCGTCGCCAGGGCGTTGCCACCGTTGACGATGGCCAAGGCCCGTGGCACTTGGGCGGGCTCGACCAGGCGCATTGCCGTGGCCGCCGACAGTGACCAGAAGCCGCCAATCGCCACTCCAATCAACGCGCGCCCGAGCATGAACACCGCGTAATTCGGTGCGAACGCCACCACGCTGCCAGAGACGATCATCAGCAGGGTCAGGGCCATCAGCAGGCGCTTGCGATCCATCCGCGCGGCAACCGCCGCGATCACCAGGCTGGTGAGCAAGGCGAACACCCCGGACACGGAAATGCCCTGGCCGGCCTGGCCTTCAGTGATGTGCAAGTCAGCGGCCAGCGGTGTGAGCAGGCTGACCGGCATGAACTCGGAGGCGACCAAGGCAAACGCCGCGAGCGACATCGCCAGCACCGCGCCCCAGCGTTGCGGTTGAGGGGTAACGGAACTCACTGCAAGTGGCTCTGGAAGAAGGTGGTGAGCGTGTCAAACGGGATCAGTTCGACGCGGTCGTACAGGTCTACATGGCCGGCGTTGGGGATGATCAGCAATTGCTTGGGCTCGGCGGCGCGTTGATAGGCGTCTTCACTGAATTCACGGGAGTGCGCGTTGGCCCCGGTAATCAGCAGCAGTGGGCGCGGCGAGATCGTCTCGATATCGTTGAAGGGGTAGAAGTTCATGAACTTGACGTTACTGGTCAGCGTCGGCCGGGTGGTGGTCTGCGATGAGGCGCCTGCCGGGGTGACTTCGCCGCGGGGGGTGCGGTAGAAGTCGTAGAACTCGTCGCCGACCGGATCGCCCGTGAGGCTCTGCGGCGTGCCACCGGTGTAGAGGGTCTCGCCGCCCTGGAACTCTACATAGCGCTGGTTGGCGGCCTGGCGCAGGATCTGCTGGCGCTGTTGCAAGGTCATGCCGTGCTTGAGGCCATTGCGGTTGGCCGCGCCCATGTCGTACATGCTGACGGTGGCGATTGCCTTGAGACGCGGATCGATCTTCGCAGCACTGATCACAAAACTGCCGCTGCCACAAATGCCGATGGCACCGATGCGTTCCCGGTCGACCTGTGGGCGAGTGCCGAGAAAGTCCACGGCGGCGCTGAAGTCTTCCACGTAGAGGTCGGGCAACACCGCGTTGCGTGGTGTGCCAGCGCTCTGGCCCCAGAACGACAGGTCCAGGGACAGGGTCACGAAGCCCTGTTCAGCCATTTTGGTGGCGTAGAGGTTGGCGCTTTGCTCTTTGACGGCGCCCATCGGGTGGCCGACGACCAGGGCTGCGTGCTTTGAGCCTGGGGCAAGATGCCTGGGCATGAACAGCGTGCCTGCGACCTGCATGCCGTATTGATTGTTGAAGGTGACAGGTTCGGCCGTCACTGTATCGCTGCTGTAGAAGTTATCCGCACCGTTAGACATATCGGCTCCAAATGAAGAAAGAGAAGTCACCAGCAAACCCAGGGCGAGCAAGAGGCGTTTCATAGGGGTGTTCCTCGTGAAGTGTTCGCACATTTTCCGGGTGACGGCAGGGCTTCTGTAGTGCATTTGAGTGGATTACTTGCCTGATCCTCTGAGTTTCAGGGCCAGGTGACGACGCCCGTGACTTGCGCGGGTAAAGTGCAATGAAGCATTGAAAGGGTCTGTCATGACGTCCACTCCCACCCCCCTGAACGCGCTGATCCAGTCGATTGGTCCGCGCACGCCGTCGCCCGGCGACTACGCCATGCCGATCCCCGGCCTGGGCTTTTATCGGCGTGAGCAACCCGCTGCGCCGGTGGTGTGCATGGTTGAGCCGTGCATCGTGCTGGTGGCCCAGGGCGAGAAGCAGTTGTGGGTCGGTGGCGAGGGCTATCCCTACGACACTTCCCGGTTCCTGGTGACGTCGCTGGACATTCCGGCCAATTCCGAGGTGCTGGCGGCCAGCCCCGAGCAACCGTGCCTGGGGCTGACGTTCAAGCTGGACCTGCGCATGCTCGCCGAGCTGATCGCCCAGGGTGGCTTGCCGCCGGTGCGTGAGCGTGCGGTCATGAAGGGCGTGGGGATCGGCAGGGTCACCGACGGCATGCTGGCCGCATTCGCGCGCCTGGTGGCGTTGCTGGATGAACCCGAGGCTATCCCGGTACTTGCGCCATTGATCCAGCGCGAGATTCATTATCGGCTATTGAAAAGCGACCAGGCCGGCCGACTGCGCCAGATCTGCTCGGTGGACGGGCAGGGCTATCGGATTGCCAAGGCGATCGACTGGCTGAAGTTGAATTTCGACGCGGCCCTGCGTGTGGAAGAGCTGGCAGCGCGGGTGCAAATGAGCGCGGCGACCTTTCACCATCACTTCCGGCAACTGACCGCGATGAGCCCGCTGCAATACCAGAAATGGCTGCGTCTGAATGAAGCACGACGATTGATGTTGAACGAGCACCAGGATGTCTCCAGTGCCGCGTTCAAAGTCGGGTATGAGAGCCCGTCGCAATTCAGCCGTGAGTACAGCCGGCTGTTCGGGGTGCCGCCCAAGCGTGATATGGCAACACTGCGGGGCCGGGCGGGTGTCAGTGATCCGCCGGGGTCAGATTAGCGTAGAAGATGCAGCCAATCAGCCGTGCGAACAGGCTCAGGGTTTCCGGCAGGTTCGGGTCGTCGAACAGCATGGCCCGTGAGTCCAGCGCACACAGCGCCCCGAACAGGCGGCCATCGGGCAGGAAGATCGGCGCGCCGGCGTAGCTTTCGATGGCGTATTGCTTGACCACCGGGCGTGACGCGAAACGGCCGTTCTGGCTGATCTGGGGGATGAACAGGGTGTGTGGGTTGATGCAGAACTCACTGCACAGGGTGGTTTCAAGGTCGAGTACGTCGTCGACGTTGATGCCCATTTGCAGCGGGTCGTAGGCCGAACACACCACCCATTCCTGGTCGGTGAACTTGGCGATGCCGGCGAATCTCATCCCGGTCAGACGAGTGACCAGCTTGAGGATGTTGGTGGTTGCTTCAATTTCGGCAATGGCGGCGCGCTCGTCTGCGCTGAGTAACCTGTGTGCGGCGGTGACGCTTGAAACCATGCTGAACGCTCCAATGGCGTGGTCGCAGGCCGCGACCACGCACAGTCAGGTTATTAGTTGATGCGCGGGTGTTGCTGTACCAGGTTTTCCCGCTTGGTTTGCAGCGCGGCAATCTCGGCATCGATGTCTTCGATTTTCTGCTCGATATTGTCGTGATGCTCCTGCAGCAGCTCCTTGGCTTCTTCCATGTCGGAAGCCGCCGGGGCCGCGCCACGCAGGGGCTTGTTGGCGGTTTCCTTCATGGTCAGGCCCGTGATCAGTCCAACCACTGCAAACACCATCAGGTAATAGGCGGGCATGTACAGGTCGTTGGTGCTCTCCACCAGCCAGGCCACGGCGGTCGGCGTAACACCGGCGATCAGTACCGAGACGTTGAACGCACTGGCCAGGGCGCTGTAGCGCAGATGGGTGGGGAACATTGCTGGCAAGGTCGACGCCATCACGCCGATAAAGAAGTTCAGCACCACCGCCAGAATCAACAGGCCGCCGAAAATCAGGCCGGTCTTGCCACTGGTGATCAGCATGAAGGCCGGGATCGACAGGAACAGCAGGCCAATGCTGCCGGCGATGATGAAGGGCTTGCGGCCGATCTTGTCGCTGACAAAACCAATGAACGGCTGCACGAACAACATACCGACCATAATCGCGATGATGATCAGCACGCCGCTGTTTTCGGCATAGTGCAGGTTGTGGGACAGGTAGCTCGGCATGTAGGTGAGCAGCATGTAGTAGGTCACGTTGGTGGCCGCGACGATACCGATGCAGGTCAGCAGGCTACGCCAGTGCTTGGTGGCGATTTCCTTGAACGAGACTTTAGGGCCGTGGCTCAGGCCTTCGCGGTCACCCTGTTCGAGTTTGTCGACATGCTGTTGAAACGCCGGGGTCTCTTCCAGCGCGTGGCGCAGGTACAGGCCGATGATGCCCAGGGGCAGGGCGAGGAAGAACGGCAGGCGCCAGCCCCAGGCCTCGAATTCGGCTTCACCGAGCACGGTGGAGATCAACACCACCACACCCGCGCCGAGCACGAAACCGGCGATGGAGCCGAAGTCCAGCCAGCTGCCAAGGAATCCGCGCTTGCGGTCCGGGGCGTACTCAGCCACGAAAATCGACGCGCCGGTGTACTCGCCGCCCACCGAGAAACCCTGGGCCATTTTGCACAGCAGCAACAGGATCGGGGCCCAGATGCCAATGGAGGCATAGCCGGGGATCAAGCCGATGGCAAAGGTGCTCAAGGACATGATCACGATGGTGGCGGCCAGGACTTTTTGCCGCCCGTACTTATCGCCCAGTGCGCCGAAGAACAGGCCGCCCAGCGGGCGAATCAGGAAAGGTACGGAGAAGGTGGCCAGTGCTGCGATCATCTGCACGCTGGGGGAAGCGTCGGGGAAGAACACCTTGCCCAGCACATAGGCGACAAAGCCATAGACGCCAAAGTCGAACCATTCCATGGCATTGCCAAGTGCGGCGGCGGTGATCGCCTTGCGCATCTTGTTGTCGTCGACAATGGTGATGTCTTTCAATCCGATGGGTTTGACGCGTTTTTTACGTAGTTTCATGCGGGCCACTCAAAAGCTGAACAGGGGAGGTGCCATCGCTACGATGGCACCGCTCTGTCAGTTCAGATACAAGTGGACACGAAATAATTCACCGCTTTGTGTATTTTTTCTCGCATGGGTAAAAATGCCTGGTTCTGAAGGCCGATGCATAGCTACCGGCAAAACAGATCAAATGTGGGAGCTGGCTTGCCTGCGAAAGCGGTGGTTCAGTTAAAGATTCAGTGACTGGCACACCGCTTTCGCGGGCAAGCCCGCTCCCACAAGGGGAGGCATTGTCAGTCAGGCAAAACAGGGAAGTCATTTAAATGCCAAGCAGTCATTCACGCCTTACCTACCGCCAACCACGACCCGCAGACGTTCAGCGATTGTTCGCGATCTTCGGCGATCCACGGACCAACCTGTTCAATCCTGCCGGCCCGCTGCCCAACCTGGGGGCGGCACAGCGGCTATTGGATCACTGGCTGGAACAATGGGCTTCCCAGAGCTACGGCTGGTGGGCGATTGCCCGCAAAGAGACCCCCGACCACATCATCGGGTTTGGCGGCATCGCGCCCCTTAATTACCTGACGCAGCGGCGCATCAACCTTGGCTATCGTCTGGCCGTGGAGGCCTGGGGGCAGGGGTATGCCACTGAGCTGGGTCGTGACGCCCTGGCGCTCGCGTTCGACACGCTATCGCTACCGGAAGTCTTCGGGTTAGTGCGGCCCGATCATGCTGCGTCGATCCGCGTATTGGAGAAGCTCGGCATGCAACGCTTTGGCCTGCTGGATGATGTCCCCGGTCAAGCGCCCAGCCTAGTGCTCAGGGTTTGTCGTCCTACAACTGCACAGCACTGACATTTTTCGAATTCACGTAATTCCTGGATAAGCGGCAATCTTTGCGATTGACACTGCGCGGGCGTCTCGCTATAAAACCAGCAGTTGTACGACGACATATGACGTTACATATGTCCTACCTAACAAAAATAAAAAGTGATGCCATGAATCTGAACGAGCCCATCAGTGCCCTTCGTGTCGGCCAGGCGGTCGGCAGCTATCGCTGGACGATCTGCGCGATGTTGTTTTTCGCGACCACGGTCAATTACCTCGACCGCCAGGTGCTCAGCCTCTTGGCACCGCAACTGTCAACGCAGTTTGGCTGGAGCAACACCGATTACGCCAACATCGCGGCGGTGTTCCAGTTTGTCTACGCCATTTCCATGCTGTTTGCCGGGCGCTTCGTCGACAGGATCGGCACCAAGGCCGCCTATGTGGTAGCCATTGGCATCTGGTCCACTGGCGCGATCATGCATGCGTTTTCGGTGCCGATGGGCGAGGGCATCGCGGCGGTCAGTGGTGCCATTGGCCTGGCCGTAATCCCGGTGTCCATTGCCGGTTTCATGCTCTCACGAGCGGTATTGGCGATTGGCGAAGCGGGTAACTTCCCGATCGCGATCAAGGCCACTGCCGAATATTTCCCCAAGAAAGAACGCTCCCTGGCCACCGGCATCTTCAATTCCGGCGCCAACGTCGGCGCGATTCTGGCGCCCATCTGTGTCCCCTTGATTGCTGGCATGTGGGGCTGGGAGGCGGCGTTTATGGTCATCGGTATGCTGGGTTTTGTCTGGGTTGCCGTGTGGGCCGCCGTGTATGAAAAACCGGAACAGCAAAAACGCCTGTCACCTGAGGAACTGGCCTACATCCGTAGCGACCAGACCGTACAACCATTTACCCCGGCACCGACGGGCACCGCAGGGAAGAAAGTCTCCTGGTTCAAACTATTGACCTACCGCCAGACCTGGGCGTTTGCCTTCGGCAAGTTCATGACCGACGGCGTGTGGTGGTTTTTCCTGTTCTGGTTGCCCACCTACCTGTCTGCCCAATACGGCATGAAAGGCGCCGATATCGTGATGCCGCTGGCGGTGCTGTACAGCATGACCATGGTCGGCAGTATTGGCGGCGGCTGGTTCCCCAGCTACTTCATGGCGCGCGGCGATGCCCCCTATGACGGGCGCATGAAAGCCATGCTGGTGATTGCGCTGTTCCCGCTGGTGGTGTTGCTGGCGCAGCCGTTGGGTTACCTCAGCTTCTGGGTGCCGGTGCTGCTGATCGGTGTGGGCGCTTCGGCACACCAGGCGTGGTCATGCAACATTTTCACCACCGTGTCCGATATGTTCCCGCAGAAAACCGTGGCCTCGGTGGTCGGCATTGGCGGCATGGCCGGTGGCCTGGGTGGCGTGCTCATGACCAAGATCGGTGGCTGGGTGTTCGACTATTACAAGTCCATCAACGACATCCATACCGGCTACATGATCATGTTTGCCATCTGCGCCCTGGCTTACCTGGTGGCCTGGAGCGTGATGAAGACGCTGGTGCCGCGCCACAAGGAAATCACTGATCTGTGACGCTAGCTAGAAAGGTCATCAAGGCAGCGACGATGACCTCGGGCGCGTCCTCTTGCACCAGATGCCCCGCACGCGGGACGCGCAGGTAGCGTGCACCTAATCTATCTGCGAGCGCGTCGCCTTGTGCCACGTTGATCCATTGGTCCTCCTCTCCCCAGAGCAATTGCACCGGGCAACGCAGCCCGGTGAGCCGGTCTTCAATCTGGTCGGTATAGCGCTGGTCCATTTGCGCAATCTGGCGATAGAAGGCGGGCTGGCCAATCTCACCTGTCCAGGGTGTGACGTAGGCGAGCAGCACCTCGGCAGGTAGCGGCGTGAAGGCGGCGCCCTGTAGATAGGCACGCACAATCGCCTCATGGATATAGGCCGGCGCGTCGCTGAAGGCCTGTTCATGGCGGCGCACATGCTGCACCAGCGGCGAACCCCAGGGCGCCATGGCGACGGGGTCGATCAAGGTCAGGCTGGCATAGTCGCAGCCATCGAGCAGATGCGCACGCAGCGCCGTGGCACCGCCAAAATCATGGGCCAGCACATGGGGGCGTTCCAGGCCCCAATGGTGTAGCAGTGCGGCGAGCAACAGGTTTTGCACGCCCAGGGACACGTCCTGGCCCGGCGCCTGTTCAGACTGGCCATAGCCAAGCAGGTCGTAATAGAACACGCGGTATTGCTGGGCGAACAAGGGTGCGATACGGCGCCACACATGGGAAGAGAACGGTGTGCCATGCACCATCACCAGCGCAGGCCCCTGGGTACCCAGCTGGCCCCAGCGCACGGTTTGATTGTGGAAGTCAAAGGTGTGGGGCAGTGCCAGTGCGTCGTTTGAATGGGTCATGGTTGAGTCTCCCCTAAGGTCTGATGGGTTGTGGCGGGTTTTGCCTGCGCCAGGAGGATACGAACCGCCATGACCACGCCGACGAGCACGGCAGCCAGGCCCACGGCCTCCATTGGCGTCGGCCAGCGCTGGTGAAAGCCTAGACCGAGCAGGCTGGCGAAGAGTGATTCCAGGGCAATCAACTGACCGCTCAGTACCATGGGCAGGCGCCGCGTTGCCGCGTTCCAGGCCCAGGCGCCGACCACCGTGGACATCACCGCGATGCCCAGGCTCCAGGCATACAGCGGCCATGCCTGGCTCCAAGCCGCGCCAAGGGTCGGCAACCGGAACAAGCCCAGCGCGTATAGCCATGGCAGCAGGCACAGCGCCGCGCCGCCTGCGCCTACCAGCATCAGGGCAGTCCACAGACCGGTTGCGCTGGCTGGCAGGCGCGCCAGTTGCTGTTGATTGATGACGCTGAACCCCAGCCACAAGGCCACTGCGCCCAGGGAGAAGCACAAAGCCGCCAGCCAGGAACCGGTGCCGGAGGCGGGCAGGTGGAGGCTGCTGACCGTGGCCAGCAACAGCCCCATGGTGAGGCAGGACAACGGCATCACTAACTGGCGCCATTGCAGGGTCTTGTGACTGGCGTTGCCTATCAACGCCAGTAGCACCGGGACCATGCCGACAAACGCTGGCGTCAGCACCGGGCCGCCGAACATCACGCCGGCAGCAATGCACGCGCCATAACCGAGGCAACCCAGTGCGCCCAGTGCTGCCGCCAGTACGCACTGGCCGGTGCTGAGTACACTCAATTGCGCCCTGCACACCATGATCCAGACGAGACCCAGCCCACCGGCCATCAGAAACCGTACGGCCATCAAGTCGTAGAGGCTGTAGACGCCGGTGACGTAGGGCGCAATGAAGTTCAGCGCCCAGCCAAGGGTGGCGACAACGGCAAATATCACACCGGTAAAGAGTGAGGTGCGGGCGCTGGTCATCAGGCTGATCCATGAAGTGAGGGATTCATGGTGCCCAGCGCTGCGGCTGTGCTACAAACGAGTTTTCAGCCTTGGATGCATAACCACAGATTATGAATGCACTTGGCAAAACCTTACCGCCTCTGGCCAGCCTCCTGCCGTTTGAAGCGGCGGCGCGCCTGGAGAGTTTCTCCAAGGCGGCCGATGAATTGCACATCACCCAGGCAGCGGTCAGTCGGCAGATCCGCGGGCTGGAATACAACCTGGGGGTCAAGCTGTTTTGTCGGCGCAACCGTGGGGTGTTCCTGACGCAAGAAGGGCGTGAGCTGGGGCGGGTGGTCAGCCTGGCCTTGCACAGCATCAGTGAGGGCGCGGTCAGCCTGAGAACATCGCCCCAGCGAAATCGCGTGGTACTGCTATGCCAGCTATGCGAGGCGTTCTATTGGTTGATGCCGCGCCTGGCGACCTTCCACCAGCAATACCCGCAGATCGAGATCCAGGTGGTGACCTGCACGCGGCCGATCACCCAGTTCGACGGGCATTTCGATGTGGCCCTGCAAAGTACCCGGCGCGCCAGTGGCAGCCATACGCTGATGTTCACCGCCTCCGACGAGGTGTTCCCGGTGTGCTGCCCCAGCTACCTCTGCCCGGAACAACCGTTATCACTGGCTGAATTAAAGCCCTGCACCTTTCTGCACCACAGCTCCGAGCCTCCGCATTTGATGGAGTGGGATGAGTGGCTGCAGATGTTCGGCCACACGCTGGCCAGGGATGCACGCAGTGCCACCTTCGACAGTTACCCGCTGATGTTGCAAGCCGCCGTGGAAGGGCACGGTATCGCCATGGGTTGGCGTCGTACCGCAAGCCGGCTGATTGACAGTGGGGCGCTGGTGCGGCCCTGCGCAGAAAGCGTGTTTTTGCCCGAGGCTATTTCGGTCTACAGGCAGCAAGGGGCGGGCAGTCGGGAGGAGGTCACGGCGTTGTTGGCCTGGCTTGACGCACAATTGCAAAGTGACGGCTGACAGGGGCGTCGCTGCCCCTGTCATCTGCGGTTATTGGTTACGCGTGACGCGCCAAATCGTATTGGCCAGGTCGTCTGCAATGATCAGCGCGCCTTTTGGGTCTACCGTCACCCCCACTGGACGCCCACGGGTCTTGCCATCGTCGCCGCGAAAGCCGGTGGCAAAGTCGATGGGCTCGCCCGCCGGTTTGCCGTTGCTGAACGGCACGAAGATCACCTTGTAGCCCACTGGGTTGTCACGGTTCCAACTGCCGTGCTCGCCGACAAACGCGCCGTCAGCGAATTTTTCACCCATGGCGGGGATGGAAAAATCCACGCCCAGCGCGGCCACATGGGAGCCCAGGCTGTAATCGGGTTTGATCGCCGCAGCCACCTTGGCCGGGTTCTGCGGTTGTGCGCGGGGGTCGACGTTCTGGCCCCAGTAGCTGTAGGGCCAGCCGTAGAAGGCACCTTCACGCACCGACGTCAGGTAGTCTGGCACCAGGTCGGGGCCGAGTTCATCGCGCTCGTTGACCACGGTCCACAGTTGCCCTGAGCCCGGTTGGATGGTCAGCGCCGTCGGATTGCGCAGGCCCGTAGCGTAGGGCTTATGCGCACCGGTGGCGGCATCGATCTGCCAGACCATTGCGCGGTCGATCTCCACTTCCATGCCGCGTTCGGTGATGTTGCTGTTGGAACCGATGCCCACATACAGCTGACGCCCGTCGTCACTGACGGCCAATGACTTGGTCCAGTGATGGTTGATCTGCGCCGGCAGGTCGGTGACTTTGACGGGCGGGGCGCTGGCCTTGGTCTGGCCGTCGGCGTAGTCAAAGCGCACCAGTGCGTCCTGGTTGGCCACATACAGTTTGCCGTCGGCGAATGCCAGCCCGTAGGGAGCGTTGAGGTTGTCGGCGAATACCGTCTTGAGTTCATAGGTGCCGTCACCGTCGGCGTCACGCAGCAGCGTAATGCGGTTGCCGCCCTTGACCTTGGTGTTGCCCTGGGCCTTGATCACACTGGCGATCACGTCCTTGGGCTTGAGTTTGGCCGCACTGCCGCCACGGCCTTCGGCCACCAGGATATCGCCGTTGGGCAGCACCAGGGTCTGGCGCGGGATCGCAAGGTCGGTGGCGATGGCGGTGACGCTGTAGCCTTCGGGTACCTTGGGCTTTTGATCGCCCCACGGCGTGGGCTCGGCAATCTTCATGCTCGGCAACAGGCTGCTTTGTTGTTCGGGCAGCTTGGGGTCAGGGCCGCGCGCCTGGGTCTTGTCACCTTCGCCGCCACAGGCACTCAGCAACAGGGCGGCGCTGAGCAGGGTCAGTGTGTTGAGTGGTTTCATCGGGCAGCTCCTGAACGCAGGTTGGTCAAGCCGATCCAGGTGGCGACAATCGCCAGCACGGTGATGATCGCCGACAGCACCAGGCCAGCAGGCATCATGGCGTAGGCATCCTTGGCATGTTGAAAGGCGTTCACCAGCCCCAGCACCCATGTGCCCAGCAACAGCAGGAAGTACGCCACCGGGCGCCCGCCCTTGTGTTCGGCGCGCAGCAGGTTGACCAGTGCAAACAGCAGGGCAAAACCACAGAACACCAGCGCCCCGGCGATCAGCCAGGAGGCAAAATTGGCCCATTGGATCTGGTAGGTCTGGCCGTAGGCGATATCACTGAGCAAGGCCCCGAGAAACAACGGCACGGTGCCGGCAAGCAATGTGCCATGCAACGGCCCAGGCCTGACGACGGGGTAAGTGGAGAGGGTAGTCATATTGGTGGCGGCTCCTTATCGTTCTGCACCCTGGGCTCAGGGCGCGCTGACTTCGCATAGGAAAGGAGCATGGCACTTGTAAGAAAGTTCACTGGGATGGCGTGTCGAGGTGTTTCTCGAACCATGCCCAATAGGGCGTATTTTTGACCTGGCGGCGGTTGTAATCCGGGCTGCCATCGCCCCACCACACAGGGCCACGCTCGCCCAATGCCACCTTGGCACGCTGCACCCGTTGCCGGGCGGCGTTCAAGGGTTCGGGGTCGGCGCTGCCCTTGGCTGACTTGACCGCCCGGCGTGCATCCATCAATTCATTGACCCAGTATTGGCGCGTCGCTTCATCCAGCGCCGGATTGGTACAGCGCCACAACTGCCCCTTGACCACAAAGTAGCGACCGTCCGGGGTGCTAAGCATGGTGCCAGCGCAGCACTCGCAGCACACCCCATAGCATCGAAATCACAATCGCCATCCAACCGGCAAACAGACTGAAGAGTGTCATTGCAAGGTTCATCACCACCTCCAATTGCGTTGTCGTCTCCTGATAGGTGACCTCGCTCGGGAACGAGGATTCAACTGGATGTGTTTACGATAATGCCTGCATGACTCATCCTGTTGGGCTCCTCCAAGGAATCGTTTTATGCCAACCCTGCACCTGTTATGCGGCAAGATCGCCTCCGGCAAGTCCACACTCGCCAAGACCCTCGCCACCGAGCACGCAGCCATTGTGCTCAGCGAAGACCAGTGGCTGGCCAGTCTCTACCCTGGTCAGATCCAGAGCATTGCCGACTACCTGCGCTGTGCCCAGCAGGTTCGTGGAGTACTTGAGCCGCTGGTGATCGATCTGTTGGCGTGCGGCGTCAATGTGGTGCTGGATTTTCCGGCCAATACCCTCGCCAATCGTCAATGGTTACTCGGCCTGGCCCAGGCAGCCAAGGTGCCGCACTGCCTGCATTACCTGGATCTGGACGATGCCACCTGTCGTGCGCGCCTGCATGCGCGCAATGCCCGAGGTGACCATGATTTTGCCGCCACTGATGCCGAGTTTGACCTGATCACTCGCCATTTCAGTGTGCCGAGGGAAGAGGAAGGGTTGGTGATTGAGGTACATCGCCCGTGACTACCCAAAAACCTGCAGGCATCGATGCCGACGGCTATATCCTCACCGTCGCTGATGGGCCTATACAACCGGAGTTCCAGCCCCTGCTGGCGGACGTTTGCGCTACCTTGTCCCGGCCTGAGCTGGGGCTGCACGGGATCTACCTGTATGGCAGCATTGCACGGGGCGAGGGCGAGGCCGGAGTTTGCGACCTTGACCTTTCACTGATACTGGTCGAACCACCGAATGCGCCGGTGCTTGAACAATTGGAGTCGGCCCGACTCGCTTTGGAGCAACGGCATCCGAGCGTCACCAAGATCGACTTCGACATCGGCCACCGCGCCCAGGTGTTGGCGCCCGAAAACCGAAACAGTTGGGGCTTCTGGCTCAAACATCATTGCCGCTGTCTCTGGGGCGAAGACCTGTCACTGCACTTCGAACCGTTTCGCCCGTCCCGCGCCATCGCCCTGGCGGTCAACGGCGATTTTGAACAGGCGCTTACGGCGTACCTGTTGCGCATCGAACAGGCCAGTACTGAACACACACGGCTTGGCCTGCAGCGGGAAGCATCGCGGGCCTTGATCCGCGCTACCCACACCCTGCGAGCCGAGGATGCGCAAACCTGGCCGCAAACCCTGGAAGACTACGTCGGGCTGTTCGTCCAGCATTACCCGAACATGCGCGTGCGAATCGCCTACTTCCTATTTGAAGCACGCAACCCGAGCGCCGAGGGCGAGGCATTTACGACACGCCTACGGGCGTTTCTGAGCTGGACGGTTTCCGCCCTCGTAGAAAGGAATCAATCAGATGCGTGAACGCAAAGCCGCACGATTACTGGTCATCAACCCTGCACAGCAAGTGTTGCTGTTTCGCTTCGTGCATAAAGACGGCGCCCTAGCCGGCCAGGATTACTGGGCCACACCGGGCGGCGGCGTAGAGGCTGGGGAGAGCTTTTACAGCGCCGCGATTCGTGAGTTGCGCGAAGAGACGGGTATCACGGTCAGCAGCGTTGGGGAATCCGTGGCAGAGCGTAGTTTCCCGTTGGTGTTACCCAGCGGTGAAACCGTGTTGGCAGTAGAGCGGTACTTCGTTGTGCATGCATCCAGCGACGCGCTTTCCAGGGCCGAATGGACAGTAGAGGAGACCCAGGTGATGGCGGATCATCATTGGTGGTCGGCAGAGGCGCTGCTCGCGACGAGCGATACGGTATGGCCGCAGGCGTTGCCGCAAATGCTGGAGGATGCCGGGGTGTTTTAGCCGTTTTCCATGAACGATGGGGGCAGGCGAATCGGGGCGACATTTAGGTAAGCGGCGGCTTTAGGGCTGTCACGGGAGCAAGCTCCCTCGCCACAGGTGCAGCATTGCATCAAAAAGCGCATCGCGGGTTACATGGATCTAATATTTCCCCGGTATTGAACACCCTTGCATAGTCCATCGCCAGGTTACTGAGCGACAACGCATGCACATCCTCTGCGGCCCACAGCCGTCCCGACAAGTCGGTTTGATCGAAGGTAAAACAGGCATCCGCCGCCACGATCACGTCGAACCCCAGGTTGCCGCCCGAGCGTGCGGTGGATTCCACTGAATTGTTGGTGATGACCCCGACGATTACCAACTGCTGGATCGAGCGCAGGTGCAGCCAGCGCTCCAGGCCCGTGGCGCTGAATGCATCCGGTACGTTTTTTTCCACCACATGCTCATGGGCCAGAGGGTGCAGCGCATCCTGGAACTCACAGCCGGGCTGGCCTGGCCGGAACACCGAAGCGCCAGAGCGGGAGATATGCCGCACATGAATGATCGGGCGTTGCGCCTGGCGCCAGGCATTGAGCAATTGCTGTATGTGCTGCTCAGCGTCTGGGTTGTTGCGGCGGCCAAGGGTGGGATCGGCCATGCCTTTTTGCATATCGATGATCAACAGTGCGGCGTTCGGCGCTATCGGTTCCATGGCCTGTCCTGGCAGTGGTGAGCATTATCTAACTGGAGCAACGCGCTCCCACAGGGCGGACGTTAGCACTGATCAGCAGCCCATACGCAAAACCCTGAGACTTCCCGGCGAAACGCTTCATAATGGCGGCCAATTTGTTTAGCTCGTTATTCTGGTGTGCCCGCATGGAAATTAAGGTCAACTTTCTCGACAACCTTCGGCTTGAAGCCAAGTTCGATGACTTCACGGTCATTGCCGACCAGCCCATCCGCTACAAGGGCGATGGTTCGGCACCGGGGCCATTCGACTACTTCCTGGCTTCGTCGGCGTTGTGTGCGGCGTACTTTGTGAAGTTGTACTGCCAGACGCGCAATATTCCCACCGAGAATATTCGCCTGTCGCAGAACAACATCGTCGACCCGGAAAACCGCTACAACCAGATTTTCAAGATCCAGGTCGAATTGCCCGCAGATATCTCCGACAAGGACCGCCAAGGCATCCTGCGTTCCATCGACCGCTGCACCGTGAAGAAAGTGGTGCAGGCCGGGCCGGAATTCGTGATTGAGGAAGTCGAGAACCTCGACGCCGATGCCCAGGCGCTGTTGATGCCCAACTCCACGTCCGCAGCAGGCACCTACATTGCCGGCAAGGACCTGCCGCTGGAGCAGACCATCGCCAACATGTCGGCGATTCTCGCGGGCCTGGGCATGAAGATCGAGATTGCCTCGTGGCGCAATATCGTGCCCAACGTGTGGTCGCTGCATATCCGCGACGCCCATTCGCCGATGTGCTTTACCAACGGCAAAGGCGCGACGAAAGAAGGCGCGCTAGCGTCGGCCCTGGGTGAGTTCATTGAGCGCCTGAACTGCAACTTCTTCTACAACGACCAGTTCTGGGGCGAGGACCTGGCCAACGCGCCGTTCGTGCATTACCCGGACGAACGTTGGTTCCAGCCGGGCCCCAACGATGAGCTGCCGAGTGAAATCCTCGATGCCTACTGCCTGAAAGTCTACAACCGCGAGGGCGAGCTGCGTGGTTCACACCTGTTCGACACCAACTCCGGCAACGAAGCCCGGGGCATTGTCTCGCTGCCGTTCGTGCGTCAGTCCGATGGCGAGGTGGTGTATTTCCCGTCCAACCTGATCGAAAACCTCTACCTGAGCAACGGCATGAGCGCGGGTAACACCTTGGCCGAAGCCCAGGTGCAGTGCCTGTCGGAGATTTTCGAGCGAGCGGTGAAGCGCGAAATCATCGAGGGCGAATTTGCGCTGCCGGACGTACCCGCCGAAGTGCTGGCCAAGTACCCTGGCATCCTGGCGGGTATCGAAGGCCTGGAAGCCCAGGGCTTTCCGGTGCTGGTCAAGGACGCGTCCCTGGGCGGTGAGTTCCCGGTGATGTGCGTGACCTTGATGAACCCGCGTACCGGCGGCGTGTTCGCTTCGTTCGGCGCGCACCCCAGCCTGGAAGTGGCGCTGGAACGCAGCCTCACCGAGCTGCTGCAAGGCCGTAGCTTCGAAGGCTTGAACGACCTGCCGCAGCCGACCTTCGAAGGCCAGGCGGTCACCGAGCCGAACAACTTCGTCGAGCACTTTATCGATTCCAGCGGCGTAGTGTCGTGGCGCTTCTTCAGTGCCCAGTCGGATTATGAATTCGTCGAGTGGGACTTCTCCGGCCAGGGCGAAGACTCCAACGCCCAGGAAGCCGCCACGCTGTTCGGCATCCTCGAAGGCATGGGCAAAGAGTCGTACATGGCGGTGTATGAGCACCTGGGCGCTACTGCCTGCCGCATCCTGGTGCCGGACTACTCGGAAATCTACCCGGTGGATGACCTGATCTGGGACAACACCAACAAGGCGCTGTTTTTTCGCGAAGACATCCTCAACCTGCACCGCCTCAGCGAGGAGGAGCTGCAGGCGTTGGTCGAGCGCCTGATAGAAAGTGAGCTGGACGACTACACCGATATCACTACGTTGATTGGCATTGAGTTCGACGACAACACCGCGTGGGGCCAGTTGACCATCCTGGAGCTGAAACTGCTGATATTCCTGGCGCTGAAGCAGTATGAAGAGGCCAAGGAATGCGTAGAGATGTTCCTGCAGTACAACGACAACACCGTTGAGCGCGGCCTGTTTTACCAGGCGATGAATGCGGTGCTGGAGATGGAACTGGATGATGACCTGGAACTGGCTGACTACGAGGCCAACTTCCGGCGCATGTTCGGTAATGAGCGCATGGACGCGGTGATCGGTTCGGTTGACGGCAGTGTGCGCTTTTATGGGCTGACGCCGACCAGCATGAAGCTGGAAGGCCTGGACCGGCATTTGCGCTTGATCGACAGCTACAAGAAGCTGCATGCGGCGCGGGCCAACATCACCCAGGGCTGATACACAATGATCGTTCCGACGCTCCGCGTGGGAATGCAGTCAGGGACGCTCTGCGTCCCCAAGCGTGACGCAGAGCGTCACCGGATGCGTTCCCACGCGGAGCGTGGGAACGATCAAATTGAGTTAGATGTGGGCCAAGGCTTGCGCCAGATCGGCGCGCAAATCCTCCACATCTTCAACCCCCACCGACAAGCGCACCAGCCCATCGCCAATCCCCAATTGCGCTCGCGTCGCCGCCGGGATGCTGGCATGGGTCATGATCGCCGGGTGTTCGATCAGGCTTTCCACGCCCCCCAGGCTCTCGGCCAGGGCGAAGATCTTCACGTTTTCCAGAAAGCGCGTCGCGCCGGCCAAGTCGCTGTTCAAGTCCACTGAAATCATCCCGCCAAAGCCGCGCATCTGCTGTTTCGCCAGGTCGTGCTGTGGGTGGGATTTGAGGCCCGGGTAGTGAACCCGCGACACTTGTGGCTGTTGTTCCAGCCAGGTGGCCAGGTCCAGGGCATTGCTGCAATGGCGCTCCATGCGCAGCGCCAAGGTTTTTACCCCGCGCAGGGTCAGGAAGGCATCGAACGGCCCGGCGATGGCGCCGATGGAGTTTTGCAGGAAGCCCAGGCGTTCGGCCAGTTCAGCGTTGTCACCGACAACAGCGATACCACCGATCACATCAGAATGCCCATTGAGGTATTTGGTGGTGGAGTGCACCACGATGTCGAAGCCCAACTCCAGCGGGCGCTGGATCCAGGGGCTGGCAAAGGTATTGTCGGCCACGCAGATAATCCCGCGGGCACGGCAGATGCGGGCGACGGCGCGCAGGTCGGTCAGGCTCAGCAGCGGGTTGCTTGGGGTTTCGACCCAGACCATGCGCGTGTCGTCCTGCAATGACGCTTCAAACGCCGACAAGTCGCTGAGGTCGACATAGCTGAAACGGTGCCCGGCACTGCGCTGGCGCACCTTGTCGAACAGGCGGAAAGTGCCGCCGTACAGGTCGTTGCCCGAGACGATATGCGCGCCGGCATCCAGCAGTTCCAGCACGGTGGAGATCGCCGCCAGCCCCGAGGCAAATGCAAATGCCTGGCTGCCGCCTTCAAGGTCGGCCACGCAGCGTTCCAGGGCGAAACGCGTGGGGTTATGGGAGCGGCCATAGTCAAACCCCTTGTGCACGCCGGGGCTGTCTTGCAGGTAGGTGGAGTTGGCGTAGATCGGCGGCATCAGCGCGCCCGTGGTCGGGTCGGGTGACTGCCCGGCGTGGATCACACGGGTGGCAAACGCGCTTTTATCGGGCTGGCTCATGCAAGGGATCTCCGTAGGTGGTTAAGCAGGTCGACGCGGGTGATCAGGCCATGAAAGCCTGCGGCGTCGGCAATGATGGCGACCAGGCCGCGATCCAGTTCAGCCTGCAGTTCGGCCAGGCTGGCGTTGGGGGCCAGGGTGTGCAGGGTGTTGGTCATGGCGCTGGCGACGGTCATGGAAAAGTCTGCAGCGTCGTGGTGCAGGCCCAGCAGGATGTCGGACTCGTCGATCACGCCCACCAGAGTCTGGCCATCGACCAGCACTGGCAGTTGCGACACGTCCGCCAGGCGCATGCGCTGGAAGGCGGTGAGCAGGGTGTCGTCGGGGCTCACGCTGATCACGCGGCCGTCTTCGAAGCGGCGCGCGATCAGATCGCGCAGGTCGCCGTAGTGTTTGTACTGCAGCAGGCCCGCGTCGTTCATCCACTGGTCGTTGTAAACCTTGGACAGGTAGCGCGTACCGGTGTCGCAGACGAAGGTGACCACGCGCTTGGGCTCGGTTTGCTCGCGGCAGTAGCGCAAGGCCGCGGCGAGCAGTGTGCCGGTGGATGAGCCGCCGAGGATGCCTTCGGCCTTGAGCAATTGGCGGGCGTGGTCGAAGCTGTCTGCATCACTGATGGAGTAGGCGTGGCGCACGCTGGACAGGTCGGCAATCGAAGGGATGAAGTCTTCGCCAATACCTTCCACTGCCCAGGAACCAGGGGTTTCCAGCTTGCCGCTGCGGCTGTATTCGGCCATTACCGAACCGACCGGGTCGGCCAGCACCATGGCCAGTTCGGGTTGCACGCGCTTGAAGAACCGCGTCAAACCGGTGAGCGTGCCGGCCGAGCCGACGCCCACCACAATCGCGTCCACATCGTGCTGGGTCTGCGCCCAGATCTCCGGTGCGGTACTGGTCTCGTGGGCCAAGGGGTTGGCCGGGTTATTGAACTGGTCGGCGAAGAACGAGCCTGGAATATCCTTGGCCAGCCGTGCCGCCACGTCTTGGTAATACTCGGGATGGCCCTTGCCCACATCGGAGCGGGTGATATGCACCTCGGCGCCCATGGCCTTGAGGTGCAGCACTTTTTCCGTGGACATCTTGTCGGGTACCACCAACACCACCCGGTAACCCTTGGCCCGGCCCACCAGCGCCAGGCCCAGGCCGGTGTTGCCGGCGGTGGCTTCAATGATGGTACCGCCAGGGCGCAAACGACCGTCGCGTTCAGCGGCGTCGATCATCGCCAGGCCGATGCGGTCCTTGATGGAACCGCCGGGGTTTTGCGATTCAAGCTTGAGAAACAGCGTGCAGGGGCCGGTATCGAAGCGGCTGACCTTGACCAGCGGGGTGTTGCCGATCAGCTCAAGTACAGCAGGGCGTGAAGGGGTGGGCATGTCGTCTCCTGGTTACGGGATGGGCGCAGGGCGGGGGACAGCAAAAAAACAGCATGGCTTGGAACATAGGCCGGTATTGACGGTGTCGCAACCGGGCGTCCGTTGCATGACTTTTTTTGCCGCATGGGGGAGGGCGCGCGATCCAGATGTAGGAGCTGGCTTGCCTGCGATGGTCATAGGTATCTACACAAATTTGGTGCGACGCTGAACCTGTGGCGAGCTAGCTTGCCCGTGACGGCCTGACAGCCGGCGTCGATCTAACTAACGCGCCGCGATTCAAATGTGGGAGCTGGCTTGCCTGCGAAGGCGGTCTGCCAGCCGACCGGGATATTGGATCTGACCGAGTACATATCCATTATTAAGGTAACGGCCACCGATGGTTCCGCCCTGACGGCGGCTCACTTTGCAAAAGCCGGGATGCCGGCCCAGGCCAAAGTAAGCAAAACGCTCTTGCCCCACCACTCGGCACCTCGCCTAGGCTCGGTGTGCCCGTAATCCGCCAGCGCGGTTTAACGGGGCGCCTAAGATCAAGAGCGACTCGCTTCGCATCGTGGTTGCTGTCTGCTGTTACAACCCACAAAGTTGTGTAGATACCTATGCTGCGATGGCGGTGGTGCTGTTGGCATTTACGCTGCCTGACCCACCGCCATCGCGGCCTCGCCAAGGCTCGAGCGCTCCCACCGTTCAGTTTCCGGCAATGGCGGCTTCGATGGCAGCGATGTCGATTTTGGTCATGGTCATCATCGCTTCAAATGCACGCTTGGCGACGGCAGGATCTTTACTGGTAACTGCATCGACCAACACCCGCGGCGAGATCTGCCACGACAGCCCCCACTTGTCCTTGCACCAACCGCAAGCGCTCGCCTGCCCACCGTTGTCGATGATGGCATGCCACAAACGGTCGGTTTCCTCCTGATCCTCGGTAGACACCTGAAAGGAAAACGCTTCACTGTGCTTGAACAGGGGGCCGCCATTGAGGCCCACGCAGGGGATACCCAGTACGGTGAATTCCACCGTCAACTCATCACCCTGCTTGCCGGATGGGTAGTCGCCAGGCGCACGGTGTACGGCTTTTACTTCGCTGTTGGGGAAGGTGTTGGCGTAGAAGGTCGCTGCCTCCAGAGCATCGCCGTTGTACCAGAGGCAGATCGTATTCTTGTTGTTCATCGCAAGGCTCCTCGGGTTGAAAGGTGCATGAAGTCTAGACGAACAACCTGCACGCTACTCAGGCTTGCACCGTCTCCCGGCCAGCGCGTGAGTCGGCCCGCCGCGAACGCCAGCTCAGCCCCAATACCATCAGCAAGCCCAGGCCCGCCATCAGTGCGCCTGCCAGGGATATGGCCGGGTAGCCGAGCCCGGCATTGATCACCGCGCCACCCAATGCCGCACCAATCGCATTGCCAAAATTGAACGCACCGATGTTCATCGCCGAAGCCAGGTTAGGCGCGTCTTTGGCGGCCTCCATCACCCGCATCTGCAGCGGCGGCACCAGGGCAAAGCTGGCAGCGCCCCACAGTAGGATCGACAGTGCAGCGGGCAACGGCCATTGCATGAGCACCGAAAAGGCCAACAGCACGGCAATCAACACCACCAGCGAGATGATCAAGGTGCGGTCCACCGAGCGGTCCGCTGACTTGCCACCCCACACATTGCCCAGGGTGAGCCCGATTCCGAACAGCACCAGCATCCCCGTGACGAAGTTGGTCGAAGCGTGGGTAACGTCCCGCAGAATCGGCGCGATGTAGGTAAATACCGTAAACATCGCACTCGAGCCCACTACTGTCAGCGCCAACGCCGCCAGCACAGGCCCGCGACCCAGCACCCGGATTTCCGCCATCAGGCCGCCACCCTTGGGCGCGGGAGTATTGGGCAAGGCCCACCACAGCGCAGCCATGACCACCGCGCCAAGTCCACTGATGCCCCAGAACGCGGTGCGCCAACCAAAGTTCTCACCAAACCAGGTCGCCAGAGGCACGCCGCCAATGGTTGCGAGGGTCAGCCCCATAAACATCGCCGCCACTGCCCCCGCGCGCTTCTCGGGCGCCACCAGGCTCGCGGCCACAATCGAGCCAATCCCAAAGAACGCTCCGTGATTGAGCGACGTCACCAGCCTGGCGATCATCAATGTCTGGTAGTTGCTGGCCAGTGCCGACAGCAAATTACCCAGGGTAAAAATCGCCATCAGCCCGATCAGCAGATACCGGCGGGGCACCCTGGCCGTCGCCAGGGTCATGATCGGCGCGCCGATCAACACGCCCATGGCGTAGGCGCTTACCAACAGCCCTGCAGCGGGAATGGAGACATCAAGATCAGCGGCGATACCGGGCAACATGCCCATAGGTGCAAACTCTGTGACCCCGATGCCAAAGGCACCGACGGACAATGCTACAAGGGGGGGATTGATACGCATGGGTGACTCCTCATCTGTGAGCCAAATGCTACAATACTGCCTTTTTCAGCAGTAGCCCTTGGTTGGGAACTACAGCTTTGCGCAGGAGGCACAAATGGACATCGGCGGGCGTTCGGGAGAGATGGAAGTCTTCACTATGGTCGCCGAGCACGGCAGCCTGTCGGGCGCGGCCAGGGCGTTGGGGCTGACCCCATCGGCCATCAGCCGCATCATCACCCGCACCGAACAGCGCGTAGGCACCCGCCTGCTGCTGCGCACTACCCGCGCCATCACCTTCACCGCCGAAGGCGAAGCCTACCTGCGCGGCGCCCGGCGTATCCTCGCCGACATGGCCGAAGTCGAAGATGCCATCACCGACCAGGGCGCCCCACGCGGACGCCTACGCGTCAGCGCCGCACTGGCCCACGGCCGCATGACCATCGTCCCCCTGATCGCCGCCTTCAGCGCCCGCTATCCCGCCATCGTCGTCGACCTGATGCTCGGCGATGAAGTCGTGGACATCCTCGGCGGCCAAGCCGACGTTGCCATCCGCTTCGGCCCCCTCGCCGACAGCCCCCTGACTGCTCGCCTTATCGGCTCTACCGGGCAGGTTATCGTTGCTTCACCGGACTACCTGGCACGGCATGGCACCCCCGTGACGCCGCAGGATTTACTGCAACACAACTGCCTGCGCTTCAACTTCCGTAGGGCGGCGCCGGATTGGCCGTTTCGGG
>NZ_WKFA01000075.1:0-24674 GCF_021605325.1 Pseudomonas sp. PA-7-1E | reverse complement strand
TTTTGGCTTCGATGAACTGAAGCAACTTGCTGCCGAAAACTGCATAACTCATTGTTTAACAAGGAGTTTTCCGTTTCGACTGCGCCGGAAGTGGGGCGAATTATAGGCTTCCAGAATCTGCCGTCAAGGCTTAATTACGCTTTTGTGGCAGAAGGCGCTTTTTTAGCAATAAGGCGAGGGATTCGACGCATTACCGGCGGCACCCGCATCAACAGAAGTAGCGCACCTATAGAAGCGTAGATAGCCCACTCCTTCAGATCCGCCCGCACTATCCATAGCATGTGCAGCAAACCGAGCCCAAGAATCACATAGACCAGACGATGCAGCTTCTTCCAGCGACTACCCAACCGACGCTGGCTATAGCGGTTCGACGTAACGGCCAACATAAGGAGAGCAACAAACCCCAGCGCCCCCACAATGATGTAGGGCCGCTTGCTCAACTCTACGCCGAGCTGCGACCAATCCAGCCCCAGGACAAACACACAATAGGCCGCCAGGTGCAGCACAACATAAGCAAAGCACCACAGCCCCAACTGTCGTCGCACTGCTATCCACCCCGCCCAACCGCTCAACTTCTGCAGCGGCGTCATAGCAAGCGTGATCAGCAATAAAATGAGCGTCCCCAAACCCAGGCGATCAACGAGCACCTTGCCTGGATCTGGCCCCAGCGCAGAACTCCATGCTTCATACAGCCAGAGCAATGGCCACACTGCTGCGGCTACAAACACGCCGATGCGCCAGATGGGATAGCGCATCAGTAGTTCTTCCGCAGATCGAGGCCTGTATATAAAGAAGCGACCTCATCCGAATAGCCATTGAACATCTGCGTCTCGCGCACATTCGGACTAAACAGGCCGCTCGGCAGACGGCGCTCCCGCGCCTGGGTCCAGCGCGGGTGATCGACCGTAGGATTCACATTCGCATAAAACCCATACTCATCAGATGCAATACTCTGCCAGGTCGTTTTCGGCTGCTCACTGACCAGACTGATACGCACGATGGACTTCACACTCTTGAAGCCATACTTCCACGGCACCACCAAGCGCAACGGTGCACCGTTCTGGTTAGGCAACTCCCGCCCGTACATGCCCACAGCGAGGATCGCCAACGGATTCATCGCCTCATCCAGGCGCAGCCCTTCCACATAAGGCCAATCGATCAAGCCGAAACTTGAGCGTTGCCCAGGCATGCTCTTGGGATCCTGAAGGGTTTCAAAACGGATGTACTTGGCTTTGGAGGTTGGCTCGACCTGCTTGAGCAACGCCGAGATGGGAAAGCCTATCCACGGAATCACCATGGACCATGCCTCGACGCAACGCAGGCGGTAGATGCGCTCTTCCAGCGCATAGGGTTTCATGAAGTCCTCCAGGGCATAGCGCCCAGGTTTTGCGACTTCACCATCAATCACCACACTCCAGGGCTGCGTCTTGAGCGAGCCCGCATTCGTTGCCGGGTCGCCCTTGCCTGTCCCGAACTCATAGAAGTTGTTGTAGTGAGTTGCATCCTTGAATGGCGTGATGGCCTCATCTTTGACCGTCACCGACTGCCACTTCGCATTCGGAAGTTTTTCCGTAAACCAGTTGGGCGCACTGCCCGGCTCGACGTCGGCATACCGCGAAGCATCGCCGGCACTGGCCCAACGCGGCAAGCTGCTGGCGGCAACACCGGCAAGCGCACCACCGAGCAGGCTGCGGCGAGAGAGATAGAAAGATTCAGGCGTGACATCCGATTCGTGACAATCGGACGCTTTGGGTAATTTGATTAACATGGTAACTCCGCAGCGTTGGAGAACTGATGCACCAATAGACTGCGGAGTATGGGGGAAATTACATTAAGACAATGTTTTGTCCCGACGCAGACGCAACAAGTACTGAATCGGGCCAGAAGCCGCATAGGCCAGGAACGCCAGCAGCAGGATACGCGGTGGATCACTGAACACGACCGCGAACACCAGCACCACCACAAGGATGGCCACGAAAGGCACGCGCCCCTTGAGGTCAAATTCCTTGAAGCTGTTGTACTTGATGTTGCTGACCATCAGCATGCCGGCCGCTGCCACCATCAGGGCAACCAGGAACGACATCTTCGATCCCTGAATCCCGTAGTCACTGAACGCCCATACAATCCCCGCGACAACACCCGCCGCTGCCGGGCTGGCAAGGCCGATGAAGTAGCGCTTGTCGGCAGTCCCTACCTGGGTGTTGAAGCGCGCCAGGCGCAAAGCGGCACCCGCGACATAGATGAAGGCAACCATCCAGCCGACCTTGCCCATGTCACCCAATGCCCAGGCAAACGCCAGCAGTGCGGGGGCAACACCAAAGGCAACCATGTCCGACAACGAGTCGTACTCGGCGCCAAAAGCACTTTGAGTATTGGTCATACGCGCCACGCGACCATCCAGGCCGTCGAGCACCATGGCCACGAAAATTGCGATAGCAGCAAAGCCAAAGTATTTGCTGGCACTCGCCGCATCACCCGCCGCCAGCGCGCTCTGGGCACTCATGGAGTTGATGATGGAGTAGAAGCCGGCGAACAGATTCGCCGTGGTGAACAGGTTGGGCAGCAGATAGATGCCACGATGCCGGACCTTGCGGCCTTCGGCGTCATGCCCTTCTTCGACATGTTCATCAATCGGCAGCATGCTTTCGGCGTCGGAAGCCTGGTTTGGCTCTTCGGGACGTTCGCTCATGGACTTTACCTTGCAACGGTGTGAAAAAATTCGACAGATACTTGCAGCGAGTGTTCGCCTGCAAACGATGCAGCTTTATACCAGAACCAACCCCTCAAACGAAAAAACGCGGCCTAAGCCGCGTTTTCCCTTGATGCGTACGACTTAGTTCTTGGCTTTGTCGACGATCTTGTTGGCACCGATCCACGGCATCATGGAGCGCAGTTGCTCGCCGATGACTTCGATACCGTGAGCGGCGTTATTACGACGCTTGGCGGTCATCGAAGGGTAGCCGGTAGCGCCTTCGCTGATGAACATTTTGGCGTATTCGCCGTCCTGAATACGTTTCAG
Source organism: Pseudomonas sp. PA-7-1E (assembly GCF_021605325.1). Taxonomy (NCBI): domain Bacteria; kingdom Pseudomonadati; phylum Pseudomonadota; class Gammaproteobacteria; order Pseudomonadales; family Pseudomonadaceae; genus Pseudomonas; species Pseudomonas sp. PA-7-1E. Next base: position 21,655 of record NZ_WKFA01000075.1, on the reverse strand, counting down.
GGCGTTGCGCATGGCCTGACGGGACTCGGCGTTGATCACTTCCGGACCGGTCACGTACTCGCCGTACTCGGCGTTGTTGGAGATCGAGTAGTTCATGTTGGCGATACCGCCTTCGTACATGAGGTCAACGATCAGCTTGAGTTCGTGCAGGCATTCGAAGTAGGCCATTTCCGGCGCGTAGCCAGCTTCAACCAGGGTTTCGAAACCAGCTTTTACCAGCTCAACGGTACCGCCGCACAGAACGGCTTGTTCGCCGAACAGGTCGGTTTCGGTCTCGTCCTTGAACGTGGTTTCGATGATGCCGGTACGACCGCCACCCACGCCAGCAGCGTAGGACAGTGCAACGTTCTTGGCATTGCCCGACGCATCCTGGTAGATCGCGATCAGGTCAGGGATACCGCCGCCTTTGATGAACTCGGAACGCACGGTGTGGCCCGGTGCTTTCGGCGCGATCATGATCACGTCGAGGTCAGCGCGCGGCACGACCTGGTTGTAGTGAATCGCGAAGCCGTGGGAGAAGGCCAGGGTAGCGCCCTTCTTGATGTTCGGCTCGATTTCGTTCTTGTACAGCGAGGACTGGAACTCGTCCGGGGTCAGGATCATGACCAGGTCGGCAGCCGCAACAGCAGAAGCAACGTCGGTCACTTTCAGGCCATGGGCTTCAGCCTTGGCGACAGTGGCCGAGCCTTTACGCAGGCCAACGGTCACGTCAACGCCGGAATCTTTCAGGTTGCACGCTTGAGCGTGACCCTGGGAACCGTAGCCGATGATGGCGACTTTCTTGCCCTGGATGATCGACAGGTCACAATCTTTATCGTAATAAACTTTCATGAGGTTCCTCTATATATCCAGGCCGTAAGGCCATTCGCTAATTGGGTTAGATGCTGAGTACTTTGTCGCCACGGGCAATCCCGGTGACACCACTGCGTACAGTTTCCAGAATCGAGGCCGTCCCGATCGACTGGATGAAGCTGTCCAGTTTGTCGCTGGTACCGGTCAGTTGAACGGTATAAACGCTGGCGCTCACATCGACGATCTGCCCGCGATAAATATCGGTAGTGCGCTTGATCTCGGCACGCTGGGCGCCAGTGGCCTTGACCTTGACCAGCATCAGTTCGCGCTCGATGTGAGCGCTTTCCGACAGGTCGACCAGCTTGACCACTTCGATCAGCTTGTTGAGGTTCTTGGTGATCTGCTCGATCACCTCATCGTGGCCTACGGTGGTCAACGTCAGGCGCGACAGGGTCGGGTCTTCGGTCGGGGCCACGGTCAGGCTTTCGATGTTGTAGTTGCGTTGCGAAAACAGGCCGACAACACGAGACAGAGCGCCGGGTTCGTTCTCCAGAAGCAGGGAGATAATATGCCGCATGATTAAGTACGCTCCGTCTTGTTCAGCCACATGTCGCGCATAGAGCCGTCTTTGATCTGCATCGGGTAGACGTGCTCGCTGGTATCCACCTGAATATCGATGAACACCAGGCGGTCCTTCATGGCGAACGCTTCTTCCATCTTCGGCTTCAGATCTTTCAAATCAGTGATGCGAATGCCGACGTGGCCATAGGCTTCAACCAACTTGATGAAATCCGGCAACGATTCCATGTAGGAATGGGAGTGACGGCTACCGTAGCTCATGTCCTGCCATTGACGAACCATGCCGAGCACGCCGTTGTTCAAGCAGACGATCTTCACGGGAAGACCGTATTGCAGGCACGTCGACAGCTCCTGGATGTTCATCTGGATGCTGCCTTCGCCGGTGACGCAGGCAACGTCGGCATCCGGGAAGCTCAGTTTCACCCCCATGGCCGCAGGGAAACCAAAGCCCATCGTGCCGAGGCCACCGGAGTTGATCCAGCGGTTAGGCTTGTCGAACTTGTAGTACTGCGCCGCGAACATCTGGTGCTGGCCCACGTCGGAGGTCACAAAGGCGTCGCCCTTGGTCACTTCGCACAGGGTTTCGATCACGGTTTGTGGCTTGATGATGCTGCCGTCGCCCTTGTCATAAGGGAACAGGCCACGATCACCGCGCCATTCGTCGATCTGCTTCCACCAGCTGGCAACGGACTCCTTGTTCGGCGTTTCGCCGATGTCCTTGAGTGCAGCGACCATTTCGGTCAGTACACTTTCTACAGGCCCCACGATTGGCACATCGGCCTTGATGGTCTTGGAGATGGACGCCGGGTCGATGTCGATGTGGATGATCTTGGCATTCGGGCAGAATTTGCTCGCGCCGTTGATCACTCGGTCATCGAACCGCGCGCCCACGGCGAGGATCACATCGGCGTGGTGCATGGTGAGGTTGGCGGTGTAGCTGCCGTGCATGCCGAGCATGCCGACAAACTGACGGTCCGAACCCGGGAATGCGCCGAGGCCCATCAGGGTGTTGGTCACCGGCAGGTTGAGCAGCTTGGCCAGTTCGGTGAGTGGCGCGGAACCGCCGCCCAGAATCACGCCACCGCCGGAGTACAACACGGGGCGCTTGGCCGCCAGGAGCATTTCTGCCGCCTTGCGGATCTGCCCCGAGTGCCCACGGACGGCCGGACTGTAGGAACGCAGCTTGGCTTTCTTGGGAAAAACGTATTCGAATTTTTCGGCCGGGTTGGTCATGTCTTTCGGGATATCGACCACCACAGGGCCCGGGCGACCGGACTGTGCGAGGTAAAACGCCTTTTTCATGACTTCCGGGATTTCCGACGCGTGCTTGATCATGAAGCTGTGTTTCACGATCGGGCGGGAAATACCGATCATGTCGGTTTCCTGGAAAGCGTCGGTGCCGACCATGGTGCTAGGCACCTGGCCAGAGATGATCACCATCGGGATGGAGTCCATATACGCAGTCGCGATGCCGGTGATGGCATTGGTTGCGCCTGGGCCGGAGGTTACCAGTACCACGCCGGCTTTACCGGTGGCACGGGCGTAACCGTCAGCCATATGGGTCGCGGCCTGTTCGTGGCGAACCAGGATGTGGGTAACAGCCGGTTCCTTGAACAGTGCGTCGTAGACATGCAGCAGAGCACCACCTGGGTACCCGTAGATATAGTCGACGCCTTCGTCACGCAAAAAGCGGACGAGCATCTCACCGCCAGATAAAAGCTCCACGTTGTTCACCTCTAAAACGCCAGAATACCGTCCGTTAAAAAACCGACGGGTCTTAATAGGTTTACTTCTCAACAGAGCATGAGCGACGGTGGTCGCCGACTACGTCAGCACTGACTGAGCAAGTATTGGGATCGTCCCAAGTGTTGCGGGCTTTTCCCACCCAGCGCGAGGTAACGCGTTGCGGGTGTTACAGGTCGGCGCGGATGTGCGCCTCATGATCTGCTGAGCGGGCCTGCTTCTGGCAGTCCCGATACAGCGGACTTTGGATTCTTCTGTTTCACGCCCTTCAAGTCAAGCAATAATTGCGCTTTTTTCCAACTAAGCGCATGAGAACGCAGAAGAAAGGGCTTTGAGGAGGGATAAAACTCGCCTGAATGTCGTCAAGCGGTAGAAATGTGCGCAAGACTGCCGGAAAAACCGGCAGTCAGGCAATTAACGAGCGTCGGCGATCAATTGATCGAACTTTTTCAGCGCGTTACGCAAGCCGAGGCTCTCCCGCGGCCGGTCGGCGTAGACCATCTCGGCCATTTCCAGGATCCCCGACGCATTCGGCAAGGGCAGGTCCTGTTCCAGGATCTGCTTCATACGCGCGAGGAAGATCCACTGCAGCCACTGGTGGAAGTCCAGAGTATCGACAGAAAAAGGTTCGACACTGCTGAGGGCTTCAACACTGGGGGATACTTCATCCCACCAGCCCTGAACGCGCAGTTCGCGCTCGATCAACAATAACTGCTCGGCAATCGCGGGAAAACGCGCATCCATCAGAGGCTGACCTTGGCTTTTTGCCGCGCCTGGGCGGCACCCGCTGCATCGCCCTGGGCGGCACGCGCATCCCCGATCAAGGCCCACAGGCTGGCTTGCAGGTCTGGGCGCCCATTGGCCAGGCTCAGGCCACGGCGAGCGAATTGCTCCGCCTGGGGCGCATCGCCCTGAGCCATGCGCACCTGGGCCAGGCGATAGAGCACTTGTGGCTCACGCGGCGCCACGCGCTGGGCACGTTCAAGGCTCGACGAGGCGCCATTCAAATCGCCACCCGCCTGCTGCTGCTGAGCGGTGGTGAGCAACGCCAGCACCGGGCCATCAAGTTGTTCGTCCGCCGACAACCCGCCCGCACTGGACGATGACGGAATACCGCTCGGCGTCGAAGGCATGTTGTAGGTGCCCTGATTGACCGGCGCGGTTTGAATCGGCGTGGAGTTCACCGGCCCGGAAGTGCTTGGGCCTGGGGTCCATGGCTCGGCACTGATAGGCGCCGAGGTTGCAGCCCCACTGCCGGGCACCATCACTACGACGCCGGAATCCTGGGGAATTGCCTGGGTTGCAGCTTGGGCAGGCCGTTTGACCACGGTCTGACGGAAGCCGCCATTGGCCGAAATGCGGTCGTTATTGGAAACGGACGTGCTTGAGTCCACCACAGGGATAGAGCCGCGCTGCACGCTGGAGCAACCGCCGAGCAAAACCAGAGCCGTAATTGCTGGAATCCACAACTTGTTCACTTGAAACCCTCTTTGCTTAATTCATCCAGCCCTTGACCCAATCCATCACCGATTCCGCGTCAGCAGGTGTACTGCCACCGCACGCGGCACCGGGTGGTGGTTCGCTGCCGCGAATATACGGCATCTGCACCGCGCCCGGACAGTTGGCATCGGAGCCTTGGCCGGTGTGCGGATCAATCCAGGCCTGCACAATATTGTCCGGCTGCGGCATGTTGAGCGGCAACGGGTCAGCCTTGCGCATGAAACTGGTCCATACCTGCAGCGCGCCGGTGGCACCGGTGAACGGCGTCTTGCCATTGTCGTCGCGCCCCAGCCATACCACGGCCAGTACATCCTGGCCGAACCCTGCGAACCAGCTGTCGCGGGAGTCGTTGCTGGTACCGGTCTTGCCCGCCAGGGTCAGGTTCGACGGCAGCACGCTGTAGACCGAACGCCCGGTACCCTCGCGCATCACGCGCTGCATGGCGTTCTGGATCAGGTAGATGGAGCCCGCGTCGAAGCGCTGCTGAATCTGGAACGGGTAACGCTTGAGCGGTTCGCCATCGGCGGTCAGCACACTGCGAATACCGCGCATCGGCGTATTGAAGCCACCATTGGCCAGGGTCTGGTACATGGTGGTCACTTCCATCGGCGTCATGGCCGCAGCGCCCAGGAGCATGGACGGGAACGCCGGGAATTCACGTTCGACTCCCAGTCGCGCCAGAGTCTTCAGCACGTTCGGCACACCCACTTCAAGCCCCAGACGCGAGGTCGAGATGTTGTAGGAATGCGCCAATCCTTGATACAGGAACACCGTGCCATGGGAACGACGGTCGAAGTTCTTGGGCGTCCATACCTGGCCATCCGCGCCTTTGATCGACAGCGGGTCATCGGACAGCCAACTGGTCAGCGTGTACTTGCTGGGTTTTTCCAGTGCAGTGAGATAAACCGCAGGCTTGACCAGCGAGCCAATTGGCCGCACGGCATCCAGTGCGCGGTTGAAACCGGCGAAACTGGCCTGGCGGCTGCCGATCATGGCCTGGACCTCCCCGGTTTCCGGGTTGGTCACGACCATGGCGGCTTCGACTTCATCCGAGCCTTTACGGCCAGTCAGGCGCTTGAAGGTGTCGTTGACCGACGCTTCGGCCTTCATCTGCAGGATAGGGTCGAAGCTGGTGAAAATCCGCAGCCCCTCTTCGGTCAAGTCTTCGTCGCGGTAGTCTTCGCGCAGTTGGCGCTTGACCAGGTCGATAAAGCCCGGGAATGAGCTATCCGCCAGCTTGCCGCGGGTTGTCACACCCAGTGGCATTTTCTTGGCAGCGGCCACTTGCTCAGCGGTGGCGACACCCTGCTGCTCCAATACATCGAGCACCAGGTTGCGACGTTCAAGCGCACGCTCCGGGTTGCGGCGCGGGTTGTAATAGGACGGCCCCTTGACCATCCCCACCAGCAACGCAACCTGATGCAATTTCAACTCGGACAACGGCTGCCCGAAGAAGAACTGGCTGGCCAGGCCGAAACCGTGCACGGCGCGCTGGCCATCCTGACCGACGAATACCTCGTTGAGGTAAGCCTCGAGGATTTCCTGCTTGCTGTAATGCAGCTCCAGCAACATCGCCATCATGGCTTCGGTGAGTTTACGGGTCAGGCTGCGTTCGTTGGTCAGGTAGAAGTTCTTGACCAGTTGCTGGGTCAGCGTACTGCCGCCCTGGGTCATCTTGCCGCCGGACGTGTTGACCCAGATAGCACGGGCGATCGACTTCGGCGACACACCCCAGTGGCTATAGAAATCGCGGTCTTCGACAGCGACTAGGGTTTCGAGCAGATACGGCGGTACCTGATCGAGCTTGATCAGGATGCGATCTTCAAGATTTTTCGGGTAAATACCGCCGATCAGCAACGGTTCAAGACGCACCACCGGCAGCTTGGAGCCATTGAGCGACGACAGCTCAGCCACATAGTCGCCAGAGAAACGCACGCGCACCGGCTGGGCTTTTTCCAGGCCTTCGTAGAACTGGAAGCCACGGGTGTTCAGGTCGACGGTATTACCGCTGACCGCCGCAGCGCCAGGGCCATTGCTCACGGGTTCGCGGCGGTAGCCCAGCGCATCGAGCTCGGTAAGGAAGTCTTCCTTGCTCAGCTTCTGACCAGAGAACAGCTCCAGCGGGCGTGCATACACCTTGGCCGGAATCGTCCAGCGCTTGCCGGAGAATTTTTCCTGCACCACGGCATCGAGGTACACCGCAAGGCCGGCGACCGCCACAAGGCCCACAAGGCCAAGCTTGATCACCCAGCCCAGCCAAGGGCGCGGGCCGCGGGAAGGAGGTTTTTTACGGGAACGGGGAGATCGGGTTCGAGTCATGGCGGCGGATTATACGCACTTTATTGATGATCAACATGAGCCGGACAGCGGTTTGCACGACTGGCATCAGCAGCCATAATGCCCCCCATGATTTTCCCCCGACTTTGAAGGATCGCCCGTGAGCCAGACCCTGATCGCTGCCCTGCAAAACCCGGCCTTGTACTCTCATCCGGTTGACGCGTTTCAAGTCATCGAGACCCATATTTCCTGGGTGATACTGACGGGCCCCTATGCATATAAGCTGAAGAAACCGATGAACTTCGGCTTCCTGGACTTCACCAATCTGGACGACCGCGGGCATTTCTGCCACGAGGAACTGCGCCTCAACCAGCGCCTGACCGAAGATTTGTATCTTGAAGTGTTGCCGATTACCGGCACTGCCGAGGCGCCGCAACTGGGTGGCGATGGCCCGGCCATCGAGTACGCGCTGAAAATGCGCCAGTTCCCGCAAAGCCAGATGCTCAGCACCCTGCAAGCCAACGGCGAACTGACCAGCGCGCACATCGATGAGATGGCCAAGCAGATTGCGCAATTCCACCTCAGCGCCCCCAAAGTCCCGCAAGATCACCCCGCCGGCACGCCGGAAGAGGTGATGGCTCCGGTACGCCAGAACTTTGACCAGATCCGCCCGTTCCTCAGCGACAAGGCCGACCTGACTCAGCTGGAGGCTCTGCAAGCCTGGGCTGAAAGCAGCTTCGAACGCCTCAAGCCTTTGCTTGCGCAGCGCAAGCTCGATGGCTATACCCGCGAATGCCACGGCGACATTCACCTGGGCAACGCCACGCTGATCGATGGCCGCGTGGTGATCTTCGACTGCATCGAGTTCAACGAGCCTTTCCGCTTTACCGACGTGTACGCCGACACCGCTTTTTTGGCGATGGACCTGGAAGATCGTGGCCTGAAATGCCTGGCACGGCGCTTCATAAGCCAGTATTTGGAGCTGACCGGCGACTACCAGGGCCTGGAGCTTCTGAACTTCTATAAAGCCTACCGTGCATTGGTACGCGCCAAGGTTGCGCTGTTCAGCATGCCCAGCGAAGCCAACCCGGTGCAACGCGCTACCACCCTGCGCCAGTACCGCAACTACGCCAACCTGGCGGAAAGCTACAGCACTATCCCTTCGCGCTTCCTGGCAATCACCCATGGCGTTTCAGCCGTGGGCAAGAGCCACGTGGCCATGCGCCTGGTCGAAGCCCTGGGCGCGGTACGCCTGCGTTCGGATGTAGAGCGCAAGCGCCTGTTTGGCGAACAACAGGTAGAGAACACCCTGCAGGCCGGTATCTACAATCAGGACGCCAGCGCTGCCACCTACGCACGCCTGAACGAGATTGCCGACACCGTGCTGCGCGCCGGCTACCCGGTGGTGCTGGATGCCACTTTCCTGAAACGCGCACAGCGTGAGGCCGCCGCTCAGGTTGCCGAAGCCACTGGGGCGCCGTTCCTGATCCTCGACTGCAACGCCCCGCAAGCCGTTATCACCAGTTGGCTGGCACAACGCCAGGCGGATAAAAACGATCCGTCTGACGCCACACTGGCCGTTATCGAAGAACAACAAGCCAGTCGTGACCCGCTGACGGCCGAGGAGCTGCTGCTCAGCAAGCGTGTGGAGACCAATGAAAGCGGGACGCTCGACGCGTTGGTCGGGCATATCCGTCAACACCTGCCGGGCCTGTAAGAAATATTTCTTGGTCGCGTCGTCGTCTTCGGCGCGCGACCCAGCGATAGTGGCACTATAATGGCTCTATAACGCCAACCAGAGTCGCGATCATGAGTCAGCCAAAGCTTCTTGATACCCCGCTCTACGCCTTCCTGCACAAGGACGACATCCGCGGCTTCAACCAGGAGCGCCCTGAAAATGGCCCCATCGACATGCGCGGTGGCGACTTTCGAGGGCTGGACCTGCGCGACCTGAACGCCACCGGTATTGACTTCACCGACGCCTATTTTCGCTCTGCCGACCTGCGCGGCCTGGACTTGCGTGGCTGCTCACTGGAAGGCGCCAGCCTGGCCCATGCGCAGATATCGGGGGCTTATTTCCCGCCCGAACTCACGGCTGACGAAATACTCATGTCGGTCAATTTCGGTACTCGCCTACGCTACCGCACCAAGTAACCCCACACACCGAGTTCCTGCCACATCCCCTGCCTGCCGGGCACTTTGCGCCTGCCTGCGAGTAAGCGCCGTCGCGCCATCCTTATAATCTTTTCAGGCCTTTCTGACCAAAGAACCACGCTTTTCCTACTGAACGCTACACTCATTTTCAGGCTGCCTGGTCACGACACCCACCGCACCATTCGCCAACGCAAGGAGGCTTGATGAACGATGAGCTGCAACACCTGAAAAACCTTGGCAAGACGTCAGCGCAGTGGCTGCATGCGGTGGGCATCCACAGCGCGTCCGACTTGCGTCGCCTGGGGGCGGTCGACGCGTACCGAGCCGTGCGCACGCGCGGGTTTCGAGCTTCGAAGGTTCTGCTGTATGCCATTGAAGGGGCATTGATGGATGTGCACTGGAACGACATACCTACCGAGCGCAAGGAGGCCTTGAACCGTCAGTTGGAAGCGCTCTCAGTGCATCAGAAGAACTAGAGTGGCACTCAAACCCAGTGTTTACGGGCATTACAAACGAGCGTTTGAGAAAAATGGATGAAGCAGAAAAACAAATGTTGACTCTCAAATGAGAATCGTTATGATTATCACAACTGGTCGCGAGATCAGCCGATAACTGAAAGACCATTGGTTCGGACTCTCAGATTATCTCCTCATCAGGCTAATCACGGTTATTTGACCCGGCTCTTGCCGGGTCTTTTTTTGCCCGCGAATTAACCGGCCTCAGCGCGCAATGATCAACGGATGCCCACGCTCCGGATGCGGCTGTACCAATACATCCAGACCGAATACAGCCTTGAGCGGCTCTGGTTGCAGGACGTTAGAGGGCGTATCCAGCGCGTGGGGGCGGCCGTTTTCCAGCAACAGGATCCGGTCGCAGTAACGCGCCGCCAGGTTCAAGTCATGCAGGATGACCAGCACCGCAGCGCCTCTGTCGGCAAAATGCCGGATAGCTTGCAAGGTGGTGTGTTGGTGCAGAGGGTCGAGCATCGATGTGGGCTCATCCAGCAGCAACGTCTGCCCTGCCTCACCCGGCCATAACTGCGCCAATACCCGTGCCAGGTGCACACGCTGCCGCTCGCCGCCCGACAAGGCCAGGTAACTGCGGCCACTCAGGTGGCCTACATCAGCAGCCTGCAGCGCCGCGTTGATGATTTCGTCGTCGCGCACTCGCCCGGTCTGATGAGGCAAGCGGCCCATGCCCACCACCTCTTCGACACGAAAGGCAAAGTCCAGGGTGGAGGATTGTGGCAGCACCGCCAGGCGCTGAGCACGTTGCACACCTGTCATGTGCTTGAGCGCCTGCTGATCCAGCCACACCTTGCCCTGATCCGGCTGCAGCTCCCCGCACAGCGCCCCAAGCAAGGTACTTTTACCGGCGCCATTGGGGCCCAGCACGCCCAGCACTTCGCCCGGCAATAGGTCCAAGGTGACATCGGCCAGCACGGTCTTACCACCGCGCCGGATCTGCAACGCTTCTACCCGCAACATCAGGCGCGCCCTCGTAATAATAAATAGAGGAAAAACGGCGCACCGATAAACGCAGTGACAATACCGATCGGCAGCTCCGCCGGCGCCAACGCCAGACGCGCCACCAAATCAGCAAACAACAGCAGGCTCGCACCCGCCAGCACTGAAGCCGGCAACAATACCCGATGGTCCGGGCCCGCCAGCAGCCGCACCAGATGTGGCACCACCAACCCGACAAAACCAATCATGCCCGCCGCTGCTACTGCGGCGCCAACGCCCAGGGCCGTGCAGAACACCAACTCGCGCTTGAGCCCCTCGACATCAATACCCAGATGGTTGGCCTCGGACTCACCCAGCAACAACGCGTTCAGCGCCTTGGCCCGGCGCGGTAACCACAGCGCCACCCCTGCACTCACCAGCAGCAAGGGCCACAACCGCGAATAACTTGCGCCATTGAGGCTACCCAGGTTCCAGAACGTCAGGGTGCGCAAGGTGGCATCGTCCGCCAGATAGGTAAACAGGCCCACGGTCGAACTGGCCAGGGCCGTCAGCGCGATACCGGCAAGCAACATCGTCGCGACATTGGTCTGGCCATTGCGACGCCCCAGGCGATAGACCAGTGCCGTGACGCCCAGGCCACCGAGAAATGCGCACAGCGACAACAGATACGGCCCGAAAGCATCCGGCAGCCCGCCAAAGAGCGAGCCACCGACAATCGCCACCGCCGCTCCCAGCGCCGCCCCGCTGGACACGCCGACTAAGCCAGGGTCGGCCAGCGGGTTGCGGAACAACCCCTGCATCGCCACGCCCGACAACGCCAGCACACCGCCGACCGCCAGCCCCAACAGGGTCCGCGGCAGGCGAATCTGCCCCAGGATCAACTCGGCCTGCTCCAACCCCTGGGCCTCAATCGGTACGCCCATCAGCCTTAACGCAGCCCTGAGGGTGTCCACTAACGGCAGGCTGACCGGCCCCAGTGCCAATGAGAGCCAGATCGCCAATACACACAGCAGCGATAGCCCGATAAACAGCGTTTTTGGCTTAACCAGAGTGGTCATGGAGCAGGCTTAGGCTGGGACGGATAAAAACCGGCAGACAGTTTCTCCAGGCTTTGCGGCAATCGGGGCCCAAGGCCGCCTACCAGCAAGGTCGGATCCAACTCAAACACGCGGCCACTCTTGGCTGCCGGCGTAGAGGCAAGGATCGGGTTTTCTTTGAACAAGGCTGCGCGCGCCGCGTCACCGGTCAGGGCGCGATCAGCAAATACCAGCACCTCAGGGCTCAACCCTGCCAGCGATTCGACGGAAAACGGCTTGTATCCCACATGCGTGGCGAGATTACGCCCCCCAGCCTGCTGCAACATCCAATCAGCGGCGGTGTCCTTGCCCGCGATCAGCGGCTTGCCACCGGCATGGCCGAGCAGCAATAGCACGCCTGGAGCCTTTTGCGTGGCCTGGGCCTTGGCCACCCAATTTTTTTGCTGTACCAACGCATGCTCATACCCGGCAAACAAGGCATTAGCCTGGGCCTCACTGCCGAGCAGTTTCCCCAAGTGTGCAAGGTTGCCTTTGAGCGTGGGCAAATCCGGCTGGGCCGAGAACATCTCCACCTGCACCCCTGCACTGCGAATCTGCGCCAGCACCGGCGGTGGCCCCATTTCCTCCGTGCCCACAAGGATTTGCGGGCGCAGGCTGAGAATGCCTTCGGCCGACAACTGCCGCTGGTAACCAATGCTCGGCAAGGCCTTGAGCGAGGCGGGATGCTGAGTGGTGGTATCCACCCCGACCAACTTCGCTTCACCGCCCATGGCCACCACCCACTCCGACAGCGCCCCACCGGCACTCACCCAGCGTTGCGGCAGTTCAGAGGCGTGCGCCCCAGGGTTGACCAGCAGTGAGGCAACAAGCGCAATAGCGCTGGTACTCAGGCGCATAACAGGGTTTCCTTCCTAGGGCAGGGCCACTCAAGCACTCATTGATGTGACAGATAACTCCTGCCAGGCATCGTATTGAGCACCCAGTCAGCTGACGGGCGAAGCGGGCATTTGATAATTGTTTGCATTTGAACGTCAAGGCACTTAAGGATTGAAATGAAGTTTCTCTGCACCTCAGGCGACCTCGCCCCCAACAGCAGCCGCGGTTTTGATATCGATGGACACAGGCTGTTGGCGGTGCGTCGGGACGGCATTGCGTACTTCTATCTCAACCGCTGCCCCCATCGTGGTATCCCGCTGGAATGGCAACCTGATCGCTTCCTCGACGACAGCGCCAGCCTGATCCAATGCGCCACCCATGGCGCATTGTTTCTGATTGAAAGCGGCGAGTGCATCGCCGGGCCCTGCGCAGGCCAACACCTCACTGCCCTGCCCGGCCGTGAAGACGAACAAGGATTGTGGGTCGATCTCTAATCGCCCAGCAGCACTTTCAGCCGACGCTCGACGTAAATCTCCTGAGGCGTGACCCGTACGCCGTAGGCCAGCACCTCCACACCTGCGGCCTTGGCCTCACGTAGCGCGGTCGCATAACCAGCGTCGATTTCCACAGCCGGGCGCACCGTGTCGATCCCCGACAGGTTCACGCAATACAGCTGCACCGCCCGTATACCGTCGCGCGCCAGGTGGGCCAGCTCACGCAAGTGCTTGGCACCGCGCTGCGTCACCGCATCGGGGAAAGCCGCCACTGAGCTGCCATCAAAGCCCAGGGTGACGCTTTTGACCTCGACAAACGCAGCGCCCTGAGGGTAATCCAGGCGAAAGTCGATGCGGCTTTTCTCCTGGCCATAAGGCACCTCACGCTTCAACGCAGTAAAGCCGTTGAGCTCAGTGATCACACCGGCCAGCAAGGCTTCTTCCACCAACTGGTTGGCACGCGCGGTGTTGACGCACGCCAGCCGGCCCTGGGGCGTTTCGGCAATTTCCCACGTGCCAGGCAGCTTGCGCTTGGGATCCGTAGAACGGCTGAACCAGACCTGGCCACCTTCGACCATGCAGTTGAGCATCGAACCGGTGTTAGGGCAGTGAATGGTGAGTAACTCGCCGGTAACGGTTTCGATATCGGTGAGAAAACGCTTGTAGCGGCGGATCAGCCGCCCTTCTTCAAGAGGAGGATTAAAACGCATCAGCCTTGCCAACTCCGCAAACCACGGGCAATCCGCTCCACCGCTTCTTGCAGCCGATCGAGGTTTTGCGTGTAGGCAAAACGCACATGGTGCCCCGCCTGGTAGCGACCGAAATCCAACCCGGGCGTAAAGGCCACATGCTCGGTTTCGAGGAAATGACGGCAAAACGCGAAGGCATCGCCGCCGAACGCGCTGATATCGGCATACAGATAAAAGGCTCCCTCGGGCTCCACGGCGATACCGAACCCCAGCTCACGCAGAGCCGGCAGCAGGAAGTCTCGGCGGCGACCAAATTCGGCACGGCGCTGCTCCAGAATCTCCAGAGTTTGCGGGGTGAAACAAGCCAAGGCGGCATGTTGGGCCATGCTTGGCGCACTGATGTAGAGGTTCTGCGCCAACTTCTCCAACTCACCCACCGCTTCAGGGGGCGCCACCAGCCAACCGAGGCGCCAGCCGGTCATGCCGAAATACTTCGAAAAACTATTCAGGACAAAGGCGTCATCATCGACTTCCAGCACGCTGGCGGCGTCGGTGCCGTAGGTGAGTCCGTGATAAATCTCGTCGACCACCAGGTGACCGTTGCGCGCCTTGATGGCGCCCGACAGCCCAGCCAACTCGTCCCGGGTGAGGATCGTGCCGGTGGGGTTGGCGGGCGACGCCACCAGTGCGCCGACACTGTCCTGGTCCCAATGCCTGGCCACCAGATCGGCGGTCAACTGGTAGCGTACGTCTGGTCCGACCGGCACCAACTGCGCCGCGCCTTCCACAAGGCGCAGGAAGTGTCGGTTGCAGGGGTAGCCTGGGTCCGCCAGCAGCCAGTGCTTACCCGGATCCACCAGCAAGCTGCTGGCCAGCAATAACGCGCCGGAGCCACCGGGGGTGACCAGGATGCGCTGCGGGTCGATGCTCAAACCGTAGCGTTGCTGGTAGAAACCACTGATGGCTTCGCGCAACTCCGGCAAGCCACGGGCGGCGGTGTAGCGCGTCTTACCGTTTGCCAACGCGGCTTGGCCGGCCTGGATGATCGGTTCGGCGGTGGTGAAGTCAGGCTCGCCGATTTCCAGGTGGATCACGTCGTGACCGGCGGCCTGCAGCTCATTGGCACGCGCCAGTAACGCCATGACATGAAAAGGTTCGATGGCGCGACTACGCGCACTGTAGGGCTGAGCCATTAGCCTTCCTTAGACGGTGAGGACAAAATCTGGATTCTACCGAACCCTCACGGTAAAACATGCTCTATTGCCTGATTGGGGCTGCAAGTGCACCCTGCGCGCGCTCGTAAAACAGCTAAAATCAACATTCGAGGCGATACATACCCAGTCATGGCGGGCTGCTGCAGTTTGCAACCCCTTTGCCTTGGGCCTCGACAACCGGGAGTAGCGCACCCTGAATCTATCTGGTAAGTTCGCCCGCTTGCAGCCGCAGGGCCGGCAGGTGTCGGTGACGTTGCAATCCTGCGCAATGGATTAGAAGAGTGAGAGGCGGTCTATTCATGTCCACCCAAGCAAAGCAACAGCAGACTCAAGGCCTCGGCGGCTTCGAACCCTATGTCGAAAAAAAGGGCGAGGAGTACATGGGCGAGCCCATGCGCGAGCACTTCACCAAGATCCTCAACAAGTGGAAACAGGACTTGATGCAGGAAGTCGACCGTACGGTTGACCATATGAAGGATGAAGCGGCCAACTTCCCTGACCCGGCCGATCGCGCCAGCCAGGAAGAAGAGTTCGCCCTCGAACTGCGCGCCCGCGATCGCGAGCGCAAGTTGATCAAGAAGATCGACAAGACCCTGCAGCTGATCAAAGACGAAGAATACGGCTGGTGTGAATCCTGCGGCGTCGAAATCGGTATTCGCCGACTGGAAGCCCGTCCAACCGCGGACCTGTGCGTAGACTGCAAGACCTTGGCTGAAATCAAGGAAAAACAGGTCGGCAAGTAACTTTGCCGAGCTGAACGAATGGAGCGTGCGAACGCTCCATTTTTGTTTCTGGCGTTTACCGGTTATGCAGTAGTATCCGGGCCATGACAGCCTCTACCTATATTGGGCGTTTCGCCCCCACACCCAGCGGCCATTTGCACTTCGGTTCCCTGGTTGCCGCCCTCGCCTCCTACCTCGATGCACGCGCCCACCACGGCCGTTGGTTGATGCGCATGGAAGACCTTGACCCTCCCCGTGAAGAGCCCGGCGCTCAGGCGGCGATCCTGCATGCGCTGGAAAGCTATGGCTTTGAATGGGATGGCGAACTGGTTCGCCAGAGCGAGCGGCATGATGCCTACGCTAAAGTGCTCAACGACCTGTTCAACCACGGCCTGGCCTACGCCTGCACCTGCTCGCGCAAGCAATTGGAGCCCTACAACGGGATTTACCCAGGCTTGTGCCGCAATGCCGGCCACGAACAGCAGGATGCCGCGATCCGCCTGCGCGTGCCCGAGTTGGAATATCACTTTGTCGACCGCGTCCAGGGCGAGTTCCGGCAACATCTGGGGCGCGATGCCGGCGACTTCATCATTCGTCGGCGCGATGGCCTCTACGCCTACCAACTGGCGGTGGTGCTCGACGACGCCTGGCAAGGTGTAACCGATATCGTACGCGGCGCCGACCTGCTCGACTCCACGCCGCGCCAGCTTTACTTGCAAGAACTGCTCGGCCTGCGCCAACCCCGTTACTTGCACGTGCCGCTGATCGTGCAGCCAGACGGCAACAAGCTGGGCAAGTCCTACCGCTCTCCACCGTTGACAGCCGACCAGGCCACGCCTTTGCTGCTCAGAGCGCTGCGTGCCCTTGGCCAACAGCCCGACGCGCAGTTGCAGTACGCCAGCCCACGAGAACTGCTGGATTGGGGCATTGCACACTGGGACGCCACCCGCATCCCACGCACACTGACCCTGGCCGAAGCGCAATTGAGTTGAAGGCGCTTGCAGGTTGCCCATCATCCGTTAACATCGCGGCAGATTTTTAATCAGAGGCCAACATGTACATCTATCGTTTGGTCCTGCTGCTGGTCGTCGGGATCTACCTGTTCTCCCCCGCCATCATGGATTGGTGGATCGACGCCACGGGCGCCTGGTATCGCCCTTATCTGCTATGGCTGATCCTGATCGTCGTGACCTTCATCCTGCAGAGCCAAAAAGATGCCGATGAGCTTTAGTCTCACCCAGATGCTGCTGATCAGCGCCGCCTACCTGGCTGCGTTATTCGGCGTGGCCTGGATCAGTGAGCGCGGAATGATTCCGCGGGCGATCATTCGCCATCCGCTGACCTACACCTTGTCCCTGGGCGTCTACGCCAGTGCCTGGGCGTTCTACGGCACGGTTGGGCTGGCCTATCAGTACGGCTACGGCTTTCTCTCCAGTTACCTGGGGGTGTCCGGCGCGTTCCTGCTGGCGCCGGTGCTGCTGTATCCGATCCTGAAAATCACCCGGACTTACCAACTGTCCTCCCTGGCAGACCTGTTTGCCTTTCGCTTTCGCAGCACCTGGGCCGGCGCGCTGACCACCATCTTCATGTTGATCGGCGTGCTGCCGTTGCTGGCCCTGCAGATCCAGGCGGTGGCCGACTCCATCAGCATCCTGACTCGCGAGCCCGTGCAACATCGGGTTGCCCTGGCGTTCTGCGCGCTGATCACCTTGTTCACCATCTTCTTTGGTTCGCGCCATATCGCCACCCGTGAGAAACACCAGGGCCTGGTGTTTGCGATTGCCTTTGAGTCGGTCATCAAGCTGATCGCCATCGGCGGCGTCGGCCTTTACGCGCTTTACGGTGTGTTCGACGGGCCGCAACAGCTGGAGCTGTGGCTGCTGCAAAACCAGACCGCCCTCGCCGCCTTGCATACGCCATTGCAGGAAGGCCCATGGCGAACGCTGCTGCTGGTGTTCTTCGCCTCGGCGATCGTGATGCCGCACATGTACCACATGACCTTCACCGAGAACCTCAACCCGCGCTCGCTGGTCAGCGCCAGCTGGGGCTTGCCGCTGTTCCTGTTGCTGATGAGCCTGGCGGTGCCGCTGATCCTGTGGGCCGGCCTGAAACTGGGGGCCACCACCAACCCTGAGTATTTCACCCTGGGCATCGGTATTGCCGCCAACAGCCCGGCTCTGGCGCTGCTGGCCTATGTCGGGGGGTTGTCGGCCGCCAGCGGGTTGATCATCGTCACCACGCTGGCACTCTCAGGCATGGCGCTCAACCACTTGGTACTGCCGCTGTACCAGCCGCCAGCCGAGGGTAATATCTACCGTTGGTTGAAATGGACCCGACGCGCGCTGATCGTCGCGATCATCATGGCCGGCTACGCGTTTTATCTGCTGCTGGGCGCCGGGCAAGACCTGGCCAACCTCGGCATCGTCGCGTTTGTCGCCACCTTGCAGTTCCTGCCGGGCGTGTTGTCGGTGCTGTACTGGCCGACCGCCAATCGCCGTGGCTTTATTGCCGGGCTGCTGGCCGGGATCCTGGTGTGGACCGTGACCATGCTGCTACCGCTGGTCGGCAACTTGCAGGGCTTCTATATCCCGTTACTGAACATGATTAACGTGCTGGACGACACCAGTTGGCACATGGCTGCCATCGCCTCGCTGGCCGCCAACGTACTGATGTTTACCCTGATCTCGCTGTTCACCAACGCCAGCGCCGAAGAAACCAGCGCCGCCGAAGCCTGCGCGGTGGATAACGTGCGCCGCCCGCAACGCCGCGAACTGCATGCGGCCTCGCCCCAGGAGTTCGCCACACAACTGGCCAAGCCCCTGGGTGCCAAGGCCGCACAAAAGGAAGTTGAACAGGCGCTGCGCGACCTCTACCTGCCATTTGACGAGCGCCGCCCCTATGCCCTGCGCCGCCTGCGTGACCGTATCGAAGCCAACCTGTCCGGGTTGATGGGGCCGAGCGTGTCCCAGGACATGGTGGAAACCTTCTTGCCCTACAAGGCCGGTGGCGAAAACTACGTCACCGAAGACATCCACTTCATCGAAAGCCGGCTTGAGGATTACCACTCGCGCCTCACGGGCCTGGCGGCCGAACTCGATGCCCTGCGCCGTTACCACCGCCAGACTCTGCAGGAACTGCCGATGGGCGTGTGTTCCCTGGCCAAGGACCAGGAAATCCTGATGTGGAACAAGGCCATGGAAGAACTCACCGGCATCGCCGCCCAGCGGGTGGTGGGTTCGCGCCTCAATACCCTGGGCGATCCCTGGAAAGAGCTGCTGCAGGGTTTCATCAACCTGCCAGACGAGCACTTGCACAAACAGCACTTGGCCCTCGACGGCCAGACCCGCTGGCTCAACTTGCACAAAGCGGCCATCGACGAGCCCCTGGCGCCGGGTAACAGCGGCCTGGTGCTGCTGGTAGAAGATTTGACCGATACACAGATGCTCGAAGACAAGCTGGTGCACTCCGAACGCCTGGCCAGCATTGGGCGCCTGGCCGCCGGCGTGGCTCATGAAATCGGTAACCCGATCACCGGTATCGCCTGCCTGGCGCAAAACCTGCGGGAAGAGCGTGAAGAAGACGGGGAAATCACCGAAATCAGCGGGCAAATCCTTGAACAGACCAAGCGGGTTTCACGCATCGTCCAGTCGTTGATGAGCTTTGCCCACTCCGGCGCCCATCAGAATCAGGACGAAGCGGTGTGCCTGGCCGAAGTGGCCCAGGATGCCATTGGGCTGTTGGCCTTGAACCGGCGCAATTTCGAAGTACAGTTCTTTAACCTGTGCGACCCGGACCATTGGGTCGATGGCGACTCACAACGCCTGGCCCAGGTGCTGATCAACCTGCTGTCCAACGCCCGCGACGCGTCGCCGGCCGGCAGTGCTGTACGCGTCAAGAGCGAGGCTTTCGAGCACACGGTCGACCTGATCGTGGAAGACGAAGGCAGCGGCATTCCACAGAACATCATGGACCGATTGTTCGAACCCTTCTTCACCACCAAGGACCCCGGTGAAGGTACCGGTCTGGGCCTTGCACTGGTCTATTCCATCGTTGAAGAGCATTATGGACAAATCACCATCGACAGCCCGGCTGACACACAAAGCCAACGCGGCACCCGTATCCGGGTGACCTTGCCGCGTCATGTCGAAGCGACGTCCGCTGTGAACTGAGACCGTCGAGAGAATTGAATCAATGCCGCACATTTTGATCGTCGAAGACGAAACCATTATCCGCTCTGCCTTGCGTCGCCTGCTTGAACGTAATCAGTACCAGGTCAGCGAAGCCGGCTCGGTGCAGGAAGCCCAAGAGCGATTCAGCATTCCCACGTTCGACCTGATTGTCAGTGACCTGCGCCTGCCAGGCGCCCCGGGCACCGAGCTGATCAAGCTGGGCCAGGGCACCCCGGTGCTGATCATGACCAGCTACGCCAGCCTGCGCTCGGCGGTGGACTCGATGAAGATGGGCGCGGTGGACTACATCGCCAAGCCTTTCGATCACGACGAGATGCTCCAGGCCGTGGCCCGCATCCTGCGTGATCGTGTGTCGGCCAGCAGTGCGCCTGCCGAGCCACGCCCCACCGGCAAGACCAGCGGCGCCGAAAAAACAGGTGCCAACAACAGCAATGGCGAGATCGGCATCATCGGCTCCTGCCCTCCGATGCAGGACTTGTACAGCAAGATCCGCAAGGTGGCGCCGACCGACTCCAATGTATTGATCCAGGGCGAATCGGGCACCGGCAAAGAACTGGTGGCCCGCGCCCTGCACAACCTGTCCAAGCGCGCCAAGGCGCCGATGATCTCGGTGAACTGCGCGGCGATCCCCGAATCCCTGATCGAATCCGAGCTGTTCGGCCACGAGAAAGGTGCATTCACCGGCGCCAGCGCCGGGCGTGCGGGCCTGGTGGAGGCCGCGGACGGCGGCACCTTGTTCCTTGATGAAATTGGCGAGCTGCCCCTGGAAGCCCAAGCGCGTTTGCTGCGCGTGCTGCAGGAAGGCGAAATTCGTCGCGTGGGTTCGGTGCAATCGCAGAAGGTCGATGTTCGATTGATCGCGGCGACACACCGAGACCTGAAGAGCCTGGCCAAGATCGGCCAGTTCCGTGAGGACTTGTATTACCGCCTGCATGTCATCGCGCTCAAATTGCCGGCCCTGCGCGAGCGTGGCGCCGACGTCAACGAAATCGCCAACGCGTTCCTGTTGCGTCAAGGCGCACGCATTGACCGCACCGACCTGAAGTTTGCCGCGGACGCCGAACAGGCGATCCGTCACTACTCGTGGCCAGGGAACGTGCGCGAGCTGGAGAACGCCGTCGAGCGCGCCGTGATTCTGTCGGAGAGCCCGGAGATTTCCGCCGAGTTGCTGGGCATCGACATTGAGCTCAGCGACCTGGATGACGACGACTTCATTGGTCTGTCCTCGCAGCAGGGCAGCGGTAGCAATACCAGCCATGAACCGACGGAAGATTTGTCACTGGAAGACTACTTCCAGCACTTCGTGCTCGAGCATCAGGACCATATGACCGAGACAGAGCTGGCACGCAAGCTGGGCGTGAGTCGCAAATGCCTGTGGGAACGGCGTCAGCGCCTGGGCATTCCGCGGCGCAAGACCGGGGTGGCCAGCGAAAGCTGAGGGTGCAGCCCCACAGGTAACACCTGCTGATGTGAAAAAACTGTTACCGCTGAATTTTCACGTAACAAAAGCCGGGGCTTACGGTAACGAAGCCCCGGCTTTTTTTTGGCCCTCAATCTGGCGAAACCAGTCCAAACCCCCGGTTTTGCTGGACGGCGCAAAAGTTGGCACGCACCCTGCTATATGCTTAGTACAAAAACAATAACAAGCTTTGTACAAGACAATAAAAATAAGACGAATCGACTCACGCATAACAAAAACAACACGGCGGAGGCGCAGCTAACTGATTCTTTTGGAGAGGCGTTGCATTTGGGGCTTGCCCCGCAACCAGGCCGAGAACAACAAAAACTGCCCTAAGGATGGTCTGAAGTAGCCCCTGTTTTCCGGCTACTTCGCCATCGACACTTTCAAAAAACGGTAGCCGCTCAAATCCCGGTCAAACCTGCCGTCTATTTCAGCCTTTTTTGCCGCTGCAAGCACCTCG
>NZ_WKFA01000074.1:0-24725 GCF_021605325.1 Pseudomonas sp. PA-7-1E | reverse complement strand
AAATCGTACGGGGTGTGTTTGGGCGTTTCCGCCGGGGTGTTCTCACCCTTTAGGGGCCTGGAATCCCCCTTTGGGGGGAGGGAGCTTGCCCCAGCTGGCGTGCGAAGCAGCCCTATTCCGGCCCCAGTGGTTCTTCAGAACAGAACCCGAGCGCTAATTTGGAGACGGCTGCGCAGTAGAAGGGAAGAAAGCTCCCTCGCCACAAGCAGTCAGTGTGTTCTTGTTGATAAAAATGAAACCGGTTTCAGAGGTAAACAACAATGCATAAATACCCCGTCTCCATCAGCCTTTCCAGCTACGGCGCCGACCTGGTTCGCCAGCAGGGCCAATTGAGTTTTGTCGCGCTGCTCTGCGCTGCCGGTGCCCAGCGCATTGAATGGCGTGAGGAGCTGCTGACCGAAGAACACCCCGCCACCCTGGCCCAGGCCGCTGCCGCGAAAGGCCTGGACAGCGTGTTTTCCTCGCCCCTGGAACTCTGGGTCGCCGGCCGAGCCCAGCCCAATGCCGAGCTGGCCGCTACCCTGGACCGCGCCCAGGCTTTTGGCTCGGGCTGGTTGAAGGTGTCCCTGGGTTATTTCACCGACACCAACGATCTGGAGAGCCTGCACGCCCTGCTCAATCGCCACCCGGTCAAGCTGCTGGTGGAAAACGACCAGACCCTGCACGGCGGGCGCATTGAACCGATGCAACGGTTTTTTACCGAAGTCGAACGCCTGGGCCTGCCGGTGAAAATGACCTTCGACATCGGTAACTGGCAGTGGCAAGACCAGTCCGCGCTCACTGCTGCGCGGTTGCTGGGCCGGCATGTGGATTACCTGCACTGCAAGGCCGTGGCCCGTCGCGCCGATGGCAAGCTCGTCGCCTTGCCGCCGGGCGCCACCGACCTGCATCTGTGGGAACAACTGCTTAAACACATGACTCAAGGTATTACCCGGGCAGTGGAATTTCCGTTGCAGGGCGATGACCTGATCGAAGTCACCGCGCAACAGGTCGCGACCCTGGCCCGCCTTGGCCAACCCCATGTGGAGAACGCCCATGTCTGAGATCGATATCCTGTCGTTTGGCGAAACCATGGCGATGTTTGTCGCCGAACAGACCGGCGACCTGGCGCAGGTCGGGCAGTTTCACAAACGCATTGCCGGCGCCGACAGCAACGTCGCCATCGGCCTGTCGCGCCTGGGGTTCAACGTGGCCTGGCTAAGCCGCGTGGGTAACGATTCCCTCGGGCGTTTTGTGGTCGATACCCTGACTAAAGAAGGACTCGATTGCCACCATGTGGCCGTCGACCCGCTGCACCCCACCGGCTTTCAACTCAAATCCCGGGAAGAGGCCGGCGCAGATCCTCAAGTGGAGTACTTTCGCAGAGGCTCGGCGGCCAGCCACTTGTCCATCGATGCCATCCATCCGACGCTGCTGCAAGCCCGCCATCTGCACACCACCGGCATTCCGCCAGCGCTGTCCGATGCCACTCGCACACTGTCGTTCGAGCTGATGACCCAAATGCGCAAGGCCGGGCGCAGTGTGTCGTTCGACCCGAACCTGCGCCCGTCCCTGTGGGCCAGCCAGGCGCAGATGATTCGCGAAATCAATGCGCTGGCCGCTTTGGCCGACTGGGTCCTGCCGGGCCTGGGCGAAGGTCGCCTGCTGACCGGTTTTGACGACCCGAAAGACATCGCCGCGTTCTATCTCGACCAGGGCGCCGAAGCCGTGGCGATCAAGCTCGGTGCCGAGGGCGCCTATTACCGCACCCATATGGACCAGGGTTTTGTCGCCGCCGTACCGGTGGCCAAGGTCGTGGATACCGTGGGCGCCGGCGATGGCTTTGCCGTGGGCATGATCAGCGCCCTGCTGGAAAACTTGAGCTTCCCCGAGGCCGTACAGCGTGGTAACTGGATCGGCAGCCGCGCCGTGCAGAGCCGTGGCGATATGGAAGGTTTGCCGACCCGCGCTGAATTACCCACCCGATCCGTTGCGTGACCCATTACCTGTTGCCACAACTACAACAAGCTCAGGAGCAACCCCATGGAAACCGTGAAACTCGCCACCCGTCGCTGGTGGTACATCATGCCTATCGTGTTTATCACCTACAGCCTGGCCTACCTCGACCGCGCCAACTACGGCTTCGCCGCCGCGTCCGGCATGGCCGAAGACCTGATGATCACGCCAGGCATGTCTTCGCTGCTCGGTGCGCTGTTTTTCCTTGGCTACTTTTTCTTCCAGGTGCCGGGGGCGATCTACGCGCAAAAGCGCAGCGTCAAGAAACTGATCTTCGTCAGCCTGATCCTCTGGGGCGGCTTGGCGACACTGACTGGCGTGGTGTCCAACGCCTACATGCTGATCGTCATCCGCTTCATGCTCGGGGTGGTCGAGGCCGCCGTGATGCCGGCCATGCTGGTGTACCTGTGCCACTGGTTCACCCGTGCCGAACGCTCACGGGCCAACACGTTCCTGATCCTCGGCAACCCGGTCACCATGCTGTGGATGTCGGTGGTGTCGGGCTACCTGGTGCAGCATTTCAGCTGGCGCTGGATGTTCATCATCGAGGGCCTGCCGGCGGTGTTGTGGGCGTTTATCTGGTGGAAGCTGGCCGATGAGCGCCCCAAGGATGCCAAGTGGCTGAGCGACGCCGAAAAGCACAGCCTGGAAACCGCCCTCGCCGCCGAGCAGGTGGGGATCAAGGCCGTGAAAAACTACGCCGAGGCGTTCCGTTCGCCCAAGGTGATCATTCTCGCGTTGCAGTTTTTCTGCTGGAGCATTGGCGTGTACGGCTTCGTGCTGTGGTTGCCATCAATCCTCAAGGCCGGTTTGCAGATGGACATGGTCGAAGCCGGCTGGCTCTCGGCCCTGCCCTATCTGGCGGCGGTGATTGGCATGCTCGTGGTGTCCTGGGGTTCGGACAAGCTGCAGAAACGTAAGCGTTTTGTCTGGCCGCCGCTATTGATTGCGTCGATTGCCTTCTACGCGTCCTACGTGCTGGGCGCCGAACACTTCTGGTGGTCCTACACCCTGCTGGTGATCGCCGGGGCCTGCATGTATGCACCCTACGGCCCGTTTTTCGCCATCGTCCCGGAAATCCTCCCGGCCAACGTCGCCGGTGGTGCCATGGCGCTGATCAACAGCATGGGCGCCCTGGGCTCGTTCGGTGGCTCGTACCTGGTGGGCTACCTCAACAGCAGCACCGGCTCGCCCGGCGCTTCGTACCTGCTGATGAGCGGAGCGCTGCTGCTTTCCGTGGTGCTGACGATTTTCCTCAAGCCCGGCGCCAGTGACCGCTCGCCGACGCCAACCCTGGAGTTGAAGGTAAAAACCTCATGAAAAAATCTGTCGTGCTGTACAAAAAACTGTCCACGCCGCTCATGGCTCGCCTGCACGAACAGGTCGACGTCACGCTGATTGACGCACTGGATGAAACCGGCCTGGCCAAGCTGCGCGATGCCCTCCCCACCGCCCACGGCCTGCTGGGTGCAAGCCTGCGCCTGGATGCCCAGTTGCTCGACCTGGCACCCAAGCTGGAAGCAGTGGCCAGCGTCTCGGTGGGCGTCGACAACTACGATATCGATTACCTGACCCAACGCGGCATCCTGCTCAGCAACACTCCAGACGTGCTCACCGAAACCACCGCCGACACCGGCTTTACGCTGATCCTGGCCACCGCCCGGCGCGTGGTCGAGCTGGCCGACATGGTGCGCGCCGGCCAATGGAACAAAAACATCGGCCCGGCGCATTTTGGCAGCGATGTACATGGCAAGACCCTGGGCATTATCGGCATGGGCCGCATCGGCGAAGCCCTGGCCCAACGCGGGCATTGTGGCTTCGGCATGCCAGTGATCTACCACAGCCACTCACCCAAGCCGGCGGTTGAAGCGCGCTTTGGCGCGCAGTACCGCAGCTTGCAGGACTTGCTCAAAGAGGCTGATTTTGTCTGCCTGACCCTGCCGTTGACCGCTGAGACCGAGAAGTTGATTGGCGCCGAGGAATTCGCGCTGATGGGGCCGGAGACGATTTTTATCAATATCTCCCGAGGCAAGGTGGTGGACGAGGCGGCCCTGGTGCAGGCGTTGCAGCAACGCACTATCCGCGCGGCGGGGTTGGATGTGTTTGAGAAGGAGCCGCTGGATCACGCATCGCCGTTGCTGAGGTTGAACAATGTGGTAGCCACGCCGCATATCGGCTCCGCCACCCATGAGACGCGGGAGGCGATGGCCAAGTGTGCGGTGGATAATCTCCTGGCGGCATTGGCTGGCGAAAAGCCGGTAAACCTGGTGAATCCAGGGGCATGGCGGCACTGACACAACACAAGAGCAAAGGTGGAAGCTGGCTTGCCTGCGATAGCCATAGGTATCTACACAACTCTGAAGCGATCGACGGTAACCACGATGCTAAGCGAGCCGCTCTTGATCTGGCTTTTGATCTGAAGCGCCCCGTCAAACCACGCTGGCCGAACGCAGGCTTGAAGTCGTGGGCAACCCGGCAGGACGCCGGGTTAGCCGCCCCGCGCCATGGATGGCGCGTGGCGGCGGCCCACGGATTCAAGCCTGCGTTCGGGCACACCGAGCCTAGGCGAGGTGCCGAGTGGTGGGGCGAAGGCCTTTTGGTTACTTTTGGGCCTTTCCAAAAGTGACCCGCTGTAAGAGCGGAACCATAGGTGGCCGTTACCGCAGGAACGGATATGTACGCGGTCAGATCCAACATCCTGGTCGGCTGTAAGGCTGCCATCGCAGGCAAGCCAGCTCCCACATTTGGATTGCGGCGCGTCAGTTAGATCAGCGTCGGCTGTCAGTCCGTCACGGGAGCAAGCGCCCTCGCCACAGGTCCAGCACCGGCCCAAGTTGTGTAGATCCCTATGCTGCGATAGCGGTAAGCCAACCCATGATGTGCCGACTGTAAGATTGCTATCGCAGGCAAGCCAGCTCCCACAGGGTGTTGTGGCAGCAGTTAGACGACGAACCTGGCCACCATCCCATTCAAATCCACCGCCAGCCTCGACAGTTCATGGCTGGCCGCGCTGGTCTGGTTGGCGCCCGCCGCCGACTGGGTGGCCAGGTCGCGGATGTTGACCAGGTTGCGGTCCACCTCGCGGGAGACCTGGGCCTGTTCTTCCGAAGCGCTGGCAATCACCAGGTTGCGTTCGTTGATCAGGCTGATAGACGCAGTGATCTGCTCCAGTGAGGCGCCGGCTGCACGTGCCATTTCCAGGGTGGTCTGGCTGCGCTGGTTGCTCTGTTGCATGGACTGCACCGCCTCCCCGGTACCGTTCTGGATGCCGGCGACCATTTTCTCGATTTCCTGGGTCGACTGCGCGGTGCGATGGGCCAGGGCGCGCACTTCATCGGCGACCACCGCAAATCCACGTCCGGCCTCGCCGGCACGGGCGGCTTCAATCGCTGCGTTGAGCGCCAGCAGGTTGGTTTGCTCGGCGATCGCGCGGATCACATCCAGCACCTTGCCGATATCCCGGCCCTGAGCGGCCAGGCCCTCGATCATCGCGGAGGTGTTCTGCACGTCCTGAGTCATGGTCTGGATCGCGCCGACGGTTTCCATCACCCGATCACGGCCTTCCCGCGCCGCCTGGTTGGACTGCCCGGACGCCTCGGAGGTGGAAACCGCGTTACGCGCCACCTCCTCCACTGCCGCCGTCATCTCATTGACGGCCGTGGCGGCCTGGTCGATTTCATTGTTCTGCTGTTGCAGGCCACGGGAGGCCTCCTCGGTGACCGCGCTCAATTCTTCTGCGGCCGAAGCCAGTTGCGTGGCCGAGCCGGCGATGTGCTGGATGGTCTGGCGCAGGCTGGCTTGCATGGTCGACAGCGCACTGAGCAACCGTGCCGGTTCGTCCTTGCCATCGTCCTCGATGGTTTTGCTCAGGTTGCCGGCGGCAATGGTTTCAGCCACTTCCACAGCCTTGCGCAACGGGGTCACGATACTGCGGGTCAGCAACCAGGCCAGCAGCACGGTGAGCAATGCCGCCACCACGGAGACCGCCACCACACCGGTGATCGCTCCTTCGTAGCTTTGCCCGGCATCCTCGTCGGCCTGCTTGGCGTCGGCCGCATTGATGGCGATCAGCTTGTTCAGTTGCTCGCCCATCTGGTCAGTGCCGTCCTTGATACGGCTGTTGATCAGGGCGCGCATCTCATCGACCTTGCCCTGCTTGGACAATGCCACCATCTCGGCCTGGGCTTTGAGGTAGTTGTCCAGGGTGACGCCGAAGGCTTTGTACAGCGCAGCCTCCTCCGCGCCTGCAGGCAGCGTGGCGTATTTGGCCTGGGCGGTCTTGACCTTGTCAGCCAGCACGCCAATGCGCGTCTCGGCTTCCTGCAGGGCGGCAGGCTCGCGGTTGACCAGCACGCGAAACGACAGGATGCGCATGCGCAGCACGTTTTCGGTGATGGTGCCCAGGTGAGTCATGCTGGGCAGCTGGTTCGCGCTCATGTCCTGGGAGGATTGGCGCATTTGCGTCATACGGTTGACCGCAAACACGCCCAACAGCACCACTAGAACCGCAATGAAGGCAAAACCGATAAACGCGCGAGGGGCAATATTCAGGTGACGGAGGGACATAGGGCTGCTCTCAGAAGTAGTGTTTGCGTGCATCCTTGCCGCGAAACGATCCGTCAGCGTCAACGCGCTGCCCAGACCTTGGTCACCACTGTTGTCGTTGTAGTGTGGGCCTATGCTTGATATCGGCTGGGCCACGGCTTTAGCGCAGGGTTTTTATAAATATTTTTTTACACTTCAGACGCCTGGCACTTTCTGGCATCCTGCGCCTCCATTTTCTGACCCGAGCCATCATTTTGTCTGACGCTCAAGCCCGCCGCCCGCGCTATAAATCCGACCTCATGTACGGCCTCGAAGACCGCCCGCACTTCACCGCCGCGATTTTTGCCGCGTTGCAGCATGTGTTGGCGAGTTTTGTCGGCATCATCACGCCCACCCTGATCGTCGGCGGCGTACTGGGGCTGGAAAGCGAAGTGCCGTACCTGGTGAGCATGGCGCTGTTTGTCTCGGGGCTTGGCACCTTTGTGCAGGCGCGCACTTTCGGGCCGGTGGGTTCGGGGCTGTTGTGCCTGCAAGGCACCAGTTTTTCCTTTATCAGCGTGATCTTGAGCGCTGGGTTCATGGTCAAGGCCCGGGGCGGCGGCACCGATGAAATCCTCTCGACGATCTTTGGCATCTGCTTTTTCGCGGCGTTTATCGAAGTGGTGCTCAGCCAGTTCATCGGCAAACTGCGTAAACTGATCACCCCGGTGGTGACCGGCACCATCATCACCTTGATGGGCTTGTCACTGATCAAGGTGGCAGTCACCGACATGGCTGGCGGCTATGGCGCCAGCGACTTGGGCGCCGCAGGCAACATGGGCCTGGCGGCCTTGGTGCTGCTGACCATCGTGGTACTCAACCGCTTCAACAACCCGTTCCTGCGCCTGGGTTCGATCGTGATCGGCCTGACCCTGGGCTTCGTAGTGGCGTGGCTGCTGGGCCGCGTCGACATGGCCGCCCTGCCCCAGGTGCCGCTGATCAGCGTGCCGGTGCCGTTCAAGTACGGTTTCTCGTTCGACTGGGTGGCGTTTATCCCGGTGGCGGTGATCTTCCTGATTTCGCCCCTGGAAGCCGCCGGCGACCTGACCGCCAACTCGATGATTTCCCAGCAACCGGTCAAGGGCCCGCTGTATATCAAACGCATCAAGTCCGGCCTGCTGGCCGACGGCCTCAACTCCGCGATGGCCGCCACCTTCAACAGCCTGCCGATGGTGACCTTTGCCCAGAACAACGGCGTGATCCAATTGACCGGCGTGGCCAGCCGCTACGTGGCGTACTTCATTGCTGGCCTGCTGGTGCTGCTGGGGTTGTTCCCGATGATCGGCGCGGTGCTGCAACTGATGCCCAAACCCGTACTCGGCGGTGCGACCCTGATCATGTTCGGCACCGTGGCCGTGGCCGGGATCAAGATCCTCGCCGAAGCGGGCCTGCATCGGCGTAATGTGCTGATCGTGGCAATTTCCCTAGGCATGGGCCTGGGCGTCGCCGCGGTGCCCGAAGTGCTGCGCGAGCTGCCCAAGGCGCTGCACAACATCTTCGAATCGCCGATCACCGTGGGTGCATTCTGTGCAATCCTGCTGAACATTTTCCTGCCCGAAGAGTTCATAGAGCTGGAAGAAGATGAATTCGAGCCGGAGTCCTCTACCCTCAAGGTCATGCAGGACCCGGACGTCACCCAAAAGTAGGAGCATTTCTTTATGCGCAAGCTCATGGTTCTATCGCTGTTGCTGCTGACCTTGAGCGCCTGTGCACTGTTTCCCAACCGCGACCCGGTGAACATCAATGTGGTGGGCATCGAGCCGCTGCAAAGCCAGGACCTGGAAGTGCGTTTTGCCGTGAAACTGCGGGTGCAAAACCCCAATGAAGCGGCAATCGACTACAACGGCGTGGCCCTGGATCTGGAGGTCAATGGCCGGCCACTCGCTTCTGGCGTCAGCGATCAGGCTGGCAGCATCCCACGCTTTTCTGAAACCGTATTGATGGTGCCGGTCAGCGTTTCGGCGTTTTCGGTGTTGCGCCAGACCCTGGGCCTGAGCCAGACCCAAAGCCTGAACAACCTGCCCTACGTGCTGCGCGGCAAACTGGCGGGCGGACTGTTTGGCACCATGCGCTTTGTAGAGCGTGGCACCCTGGACTTGCCGAACACCGCCACCTGGTAAGTGGCTGAAAACCAAATGTGGGAGCTGGCTTGCCTGCGATGGCGGTGCGTCAGTAACTGATGAATTGAATGACACGCCGCTATCGCAGGCAAGTCAGCTCCCACAGGTTGATTGCGTTTAGTCAGTGATACAGCGAACGCCTGGCTTGGCGCGCTCGTCCACCACTAATTCAAAAATATCCGGCCGGGCGTAATGCCCCACTACGTCGTAGTCGTAGCGGGCCCGCACCAACTGATCAGTATCGATCTGCGCCGTCAACAACCCCGCCTCGCCCACTAACGGCCCCGCCAAAATATCGCCCATGGGCCCGACGATCACGCTGCCGCCGGCAATCAACGGACGGTCCACCGGCCAGTTGGCAACCTCCACACCCAAGGCCTCGGGCGATGCCTGCACCTGGCAGGCGCTGACCACAAAGCAACGCCCTTCATGGGCAATATGGCGCATGCTCACCTGCCACATGTCGCGCTCGTCCACGGTGGGTGCACACCACACCTGAACGCCCTTGGCATACATCGCGGTGCGCAGCAACGGCATCATGTTTTCCCAGCACACCGCGCCGCCGATACGCCCCACCGCGGTGTCGATCACCGGCAGGGTCGAGCCGTCGCCCTTGCCCCAGATAAGCCGCTCGGTGCCGGTCGGCATCAGCTTGCGGTGCTTGGCCACCAGGCCGCCCGAGGGTTCGAAATACAACACCGTGCAGTACAGCGTGCTGCCACTGCGTTCGATCACGCCCAGCACCAGGCTGGCACCGGTACGCGCCGACATCCCGGCCAGCGCCTCGGTTTCTGGCCCCGGCACGTCAATGGCATTGGCAAAATACCGTGCAAAGGCTTCCCGGCCCTCGGGCAGGCGATAACCCAATTGCGTGCCAAAGCTTTCGCCCTTGGGATAGCCGCCCAGCAACGCCTCGGGCATGACCACCAAGTGCGCGCCACTGCGCTGGATTTGATCCTCATAGGCCAGGATCTGCGCCAGGGTTTCAGCCTTGCCGCCAGGCAAGGCGCCGATTTGCAGGGCTGCGACAGTCGATACGGGCATCAGGCTCACTCCGATAGATAGGGGTTGCCCATTCTCCGGCCAGACTCGATCATGAATAAAGCCCACCTCAGTGCTAAATGATATGAGCCAAATGAATATCGCCCAGGTTGACCTGAACCTGCTCAAAACCTTCGAAGCCCTGCACGACGAGTCCAGTGCCAGCCGTGCGGCGCTGCGTTTGGGCGTGACGCAGTCGGCGATCAGCGCGGGCTTGCGGCGTTTGCGCGAGCTGTATGGTGACCCTTTGTTCGTGCGCACCGGACGCGGCCTGGCGCCCACATTGCGTGCCAACCAGTTGAAACCGGTGATCAGTGAGGCATTGGATCGCTGCCGCCAGAGCCTGGCGATGATCAGCCCGCAAAACCTGCACTACGAGGGCCGCTCGGTGGTGCTGGGGCTGTCAGATGACTTCGAGATTGCCTATGGCCGAAGCCTGATGGAGGCCATCGCACTGCGCCTGCCCAAGCTACGGGTGATCTTTCGCCAGACCTACAGCCAGATCGTCGCCGCCGCCCTGCTCGACCGCACGCTGGACCTGGCCATTACCGCCGGCGGTTTTACCGAGCGCAGGCTGAGCCGACAGGTACTGGGGGAAGGTGACTATCGTTGCCTGGTAGACCCCCATAGCCTGGCGCCGGGCGAGGAGACTATCGACCTGCAAGGGTTTGTCACACGGGAACATGTATTGGTGTCGTCAGGCGGGTTTATCGGCATTACCGATGAAGGCTTGGCGGCGCACGGGCTGCGCCGCCACGTGTGCGCGTCCACCAGCCACTTTGCCGCGTTGCCGTATCTGCTCAAAGGCAGCACCGCAGTAGCAACCATTCCCGGGCATGCGGCCCACGCCATTGCGCAAATGACCGGCCTGCGCGTGCTGCCCTGCCCGCTGGCGCTACCGCATTACCCGGTGGAGTTGGGCTGGCGCACCCAGGCTCAGTTGGACCCGTTGCTGCTCAAGGTGCGCGAAGCGATTGTGGCGTGCTTTACTTTGCCGCCGCCATCAGCTTGTTGACTTCACTGCGCACCATGTTGGAAAACTCCGGCGGCGACATGCCATCGAGTTCGGCACGTACCCATTCGGCCCACTTGCCCTTGCGTTTGGCGCGCTCACCGAACAAGCGCGCGGCTTCGCCTTTGGCCTTGCCCAGGTTGGTTTGCCACAGGTCGTAGAGGCGCGACTTTTCATCTTCCAGCTCGGCGCGTTCGGCGAGGGTCTTGTTGGCGAGATTGAAGCTCATGTTGAATTACCTGCTGCACAAATAGGTGACATCTTACACTGTAGGCCCAAAGTTCCCGATCCGGATTTTGCCTCGGATGAGCGCGCCGGCAAAAAAACTGCAACTTTTGCCACCGCCCGATACTCCATTGTTCACTGCCACATCCACCTGCAAGGAGTCACTCAATGGCCCGCAAAACCGCCGCCCAAGCTGTCGAAGATCAAATCAAGGACCAAGCGTTCAGCGAACTGAGCGCATTGATCGAAGAGTCGGACAAACTGCTCAAAAGCAGCGCATCCCTGGTGGGCGAGGAAGGTGAAACCCTGCGCGAGCAGGTTGCCATCAAACTCAAGCAAGCCCTGGAATCGGTGTCCAACGTGCGTGAACGCAGCAAGCCGGTTGTGGATGCCACCGAGACTTACATCGGTGGGCACCCATGGCAGACCGTGGCCATTTCCGCAGGCTTTGGCCTGGTGGTCGGCCTGTTGCTGGGTCGCCGTAACTGATCCATTCAGGCTGCGCATCGCGCAGCCTGTTTCACCCCGTCGCCAACGCCCTCAACTCGCGCAACGCCTGCGCGTCCAGTTCGATCCCGGTTTCCTGCGACTTCGCCCGCGTACGATGGCGTCGGTCCCCCGGCAATCGACGCAACCCCGCCGCATGCATCTGCCGCACCAGCTCCTGGCTGCGTTGGGCGAAGCTTTGCCCTGCGGTTTTACTCGGGTCGATCACGATCAGAAGCTGGCCTGTCCACGGCGTACGCGCGCCTGGGTGGTCCGTCCAATCGAATTCAAAAGAGAAGTTGCCGCCCGTCAACGCTGCCGCCAGCAACTCGACCATCATCGACAGTGCCGAACCCTTGTGCCCGCCAAATGGCAACAGTGCGCCGCCTTCCAGAATGGCTTTAGGGTCCTGGGTCGGCTGACCGAGGCTATCGACGCCCATGCCCGGTGGCAACCGCTCGCCTTTGCGTGCGGCGATTTGCACGTCGCCATGGGCCATGGCGCTGGTGGCCAGGTCAAACACAATCGGCGCACCGTCGGCCCGTGGTGCCGCAAACGCGATAGGGTTGGTGCCGAACAACGGGCGATCCGCGCCGTGGGGCACCACACAGGTCATGCTGTTGACCACGCTGAGTGCCACCAGCCCGTCCTCGGCAAACGGCTCGACGTCCGGCCACAGGGCTGCAAAGTGATGGGAGTTATGGATCGCCAGCAACGCGATGCCGGCGCTGCGTGCCTTCTCCACCAGCAACGGGCGCGCCGCTGCCAGGGCCGGCTGGGCAAAACCATTGCCCGCGTCGACGCGCACAAAGCCTGAGGCCACATCGGTCACGCTGGGGACGGCGGTGCCGTTGACCCATCCACTGGCCAGCGTCGAAAGGTAACCGGGGATGCGAAAAATACCGTGACTGTGGGCACCGTCACGCTCGGCACTTGCGCAGTTGTGCGCAAGAATCGCAGCAACCTGCGGCGATGTGCCGTGCCGGACGAAGACCTGTTGAAGTAACTCCACCAGTTCAGCAAAGCGGATCGAGGCACAAGCGGTGGCAACTGTCGACTGCGCAGACATTTGAAGCTCCGTTTTTATGATTGGAAGGGGCAACGAATGGGACATCCAGACCCTCGATTAAACACCACGCACGCTCTGCGTTGTCAACGTGCGCAGCGCTGAATATTTACCGCCTTGCACCACGGGCGCCTGCCTACCCTGTGCTTTTCCTGGCACGCCGGAGACAGGCTGTGGTTCGCTTAACCCCCCCGTATTTCTTCCCTGAGTTTCTCAAACCCCAAGGCAAAGCCTCGCCCACCGCTCGTGAACGCACGCTAGGGCTCACCGCCAAAGACCTTGACTGGCTGTACAACCTTTACCTGGCTACCGACGAGTCTCGGCAGGACACAAGCCGGCACGATCACCCCATGCGCGTTGAAAAGGTCCTGATCAACATTTCCGGCAAGCCCCCCATCCCCCTTGCCGGCGCGTTCGCGATCAGCCCGACACCCGACGCCGCCAAGGCGTTGCTCTACACCCCGGATAACGGCATACAGGTCTATGACAGCCACGCCGCCCTGCTGAGCGAGTTGATCGAGCAATTGGAAGACCCACTGCAGAGCGCCCCTTTGCTGAGCTACCTGTCGATGGACCAACGCAATGCGCTGGGCGCTGACACGCCCATGGTGTTGACCACTCAGCTCATCGAGGGTGAAGTCATGCCGGAGCAAGCACGCATGCTCCAGGCCTGCCAGTTGGATAACGTCAAGGCCATGCTCGACCACCTGCAAAAAACCCCGACCTTGCCTGACATGCTCGACACGCTGCTGAGCGTCATGGCCCGCCCCCATTTCAAACACCTGGATCAACGGGACACACGGGTCAATGTCTTCACCCGCGAAGCTGAGCAAGCAACGCCACGTTGGGTCAACTCGCTGACCTTGAGCGAAGCGCTGCTGCAATTTTATGTGCGCCATGGGTGGCCCAAAGGGCAGACACGCGAATACTCGAACCCAAAACATGACACCACTGGCTTCACTGCCTCCGAACGGGAAGAAGATCACCAGCGTTGGGAAGCCTTGATCGAACAAAGCTCCAGTACTTTCTCGAAGCTGTTGGAAAGCCTGCTGCAGACCTACTGGAATGAAGATATCGACAGCGGCACCTCGCGCGTGGATTTTTTTGCCCAGGTCGTGGCGCAGAAGTTTCGCCTCGATGTGTTGCTCAAGCGCCAGGGCGAGATTATTACCGCCGAGGAAAGCCACGCATTTCAGGCCCTGCTCCTCAGCGACCAAAGCGCCCGCAGCGCCCATGCCGAAAACCTCAGCGTGGAAAAGGTGCGCCTTTATGCCCCCCATCAACATTACGTTGAACCGGCGAGCACCTTGATGATCACCGAGCACCACGCGTACCTCTACACCCAATCGCGCGGGTTACAGGTGCTGGAAAACCTCGACGACCTCAAAGACCTGTTATTGAGCATGCTCAAGGCCGAAGGCTACGAGGACGAATGGCTCAACTTCCTCTCATTGGATGAGCGCGACACGCTGCTCGGCCTGGACCCGATCGCCGTCGCGGCAAGGCCGATACCCGGCAATGTGTTCGTGACCTTGGTACAAGACATTGCGCGCAAGCAAACGGAGAACCTTAACCACGCCCTGGAAATCTACCGGCGCAGCGATGGCCAAGTGGACCTCGCAGCCCTGCTCGACAGTGCCCTGGACGTACGTGCCTTGCTGGACAATCAACTGGCCACACTGGAGACCAACGGGCGGTGGACCTTGCATCCGGTCACCCGCGGTAATGGCCGCCCTTCGACCGTCAAGGCCGAGCGCGCCCGGCTGCAGCTTCAGAACCTGCGGGCGATTGAGCGTGCGCTGGCGATGGAGCGCGCGCATCACCCGACCTTACGTAGCATCGTCGCTGACACGCTCAACGCTGAACTGCAACTGCAGCAACAGCCAGTCAAAGCCGAGGAGGTGTATATCAATACCTACGCCACGCGTGCCCAGGAGCGTGAAGAGCGTCCGGCAGTGCAGTCATTGAGCATGCTTGAGCACTTCATTGAACGCCTGGCCCAAGAGGCGCCTGCGGTGCCCTTCTCGTCCAGGACGAAGTTCTATACACGGGGCGAAGGCAATGTCTTCATGCAATTGCCAAGCATGACGCTCAAGACGTTCAACACCGTCATCGAGCGCGTCCTGCTGCTGTTTTCCAAGCACGCCATGCGCCAGCAACCCCATGAGTTTCTCGTCAAGACTCACGCCAAACACGCCCACTCGATGCTGGTAGGGTTACGCAGCGAAGCCGAGCTGAGGTCGCTGGATAAAACCCTGGCGCCCACAAGCCAGGCCATTCTCGACACGCTATTTCAGCCCGACAGTCTGTCGCGCTTGACACGCCATGGCCTTAACGGATTTTTGCCGGATGCCTATGGCTTGACGTTGGACTTGAACGCCGTCGATACGCCACAACCGCTGGCCAATACGTTCGTGATCACTGAGCGCGGCGGTATCGACCCGCAGCGCTCGGGCCAGGCGCTGCTCTGGACCCCGCGCCTGGGCTACGAAGTCTTTGCCTCGATCAACGCCCTGCGCGATGAAATCACCCAGCGCCTGGCGCACCCACTCAACAGCTTGAGCCTGCTGGAGAATCTGCCGTTCTGCTTGCGCGAGCCCCATCAGGCATTTAGCCAGGGCCCGCTGCAACGTATTGATCAGGACCTGTTGAATGACCGAGTAGACAGCTACAACGACGCGGTCATGGAAGGCGTGGATCACCTGCAATCCATGGGCCTGCGCGCCCGTGCCTTGCAGGACCGGTTGGACGCCGTCATCGAACAGCCTCCGCCCACTAACCTTGGCAGGGCAATCACACTGGCCGATACCATGATCAACCAGCAGGCACTGCCACTGTGGCTGGGGATGGCGCCGGCCCAGGACCAAATCCACCAGGCCGAGCTTCTGGAGCAATACTGCAACAACGCCGACGATGAACACGACTACCTGCATGACATCCAACCCCTGCGTGCTTATGCCTTCACCACGCTGATGGCGCTGCTTGAGGCGCGCTTTCCCGGCCAGGCGCTCAACCCCGATCACATCCTGATCCCCACCGATGCAGTGCTCGATGTGAATGTCGACAACCTGACCGACTTTGCGTTGCGGCACTGGCCAGATCTGACCGTTCAACACATCCGCCCGCGTTCACGCACGGCAAAGCCATTACCGCAAGCCCTGGACGCAAGTGCCGTGATACAAATGGTGCGCCAGCTGGATCTCAAAAGCGCTTATCAGCAACAGGTGCGAAGCCACCTTGAGGCGCAAACCGATGATGCACGCCAACGCAGGCGTCTGTTTTGCCGTCAGTTGCCGTGGCAAGCGCTGCAACACGCCCACGAGCAAAGGTTGCAGGAGCAGCTTTCCACGCGAGCCTTGAGCCTGGTCCAGCAGATTTTCGATATGCCGGACGCCGTGGCCCGAGCTTCACTCAGCGGGTCCACGGCGACGATTCGACCGCTGGAACTGATCGCCACCGAAGGCGCCAGTACCGCCAAGGTGCTGGGTGTGTACCTGATCGGCCCGCAGTTTCCCGGCGAGGGTCCATGGGTGCTCTACGCGCCGTACAGCGAACAGCATGTGTTCAAGGAATACGCGGATGAAACGGGCTTACTGGATGAGATACAAGGGCCAGGCGCCCTGCAGGACTGGGTGCTTATGCACCTGGAAGATCCGCATCAGGCCACTTACCGCCACTTGCTGAAAAACAACCAGCATAGCCCGCCCGATATCCGCCTGGCCGCTTCGGCAGTGACGGGCAATGTGCTGCATTACCTGTTCAGTGAAAACACATTGATGTTGCTCAAGGTGCTGGGCAGCCAATTCGAAGAAGGCGCCAAGACCCTGTGGGATCACGCAACGCGTCTGTTCGGCAAGGACATCCCGACGGCGGTGCAGTTCATGGCCGGCAAACTCGCCTACCCGCTGGTGGTATGGCGCAGCTACACCTTGTTCAAGCGCTCGGCCGAAGCCTTGCAGCTACACCAGTGGAAGGCTGCATTCAAGGATTTCGTCAGGGGCGTGGCGCAAATGGCCGCCCTGCGCAGTGCGCTGGACGGCACCGCCATTGCCCCACCCACTGAAAAGGAGCGCTCGCTGGCCGAGCTGACAGATGAGTCACTGCCCGCAGCCACCACCCTCGCCACCTGGCATATCACCTGCCCTTCGCGCACCCGGCTGCAGCCGTTCGAGGCACAGGATGTGGCGTTGCAAGACCTGAAAAAGAGCACGCTCAGCCAGGTGTATGAAGACCAGGAAAACTCGAAATACTATGTTCCGCTGGCCGGCAAGGTGTATAGCGTCAAGAAAGCCGCACAACACTGGCGCCTCGCCAACGACGAGCAGGTGGGGCCGTACATCGGCCGTAATGCGCAGGGCATATGGGTACTGGAGCTGGGCGGCCAGGAGCCGCGCTTCGGCAGGGCTCAGTCGTACCTCAAGACGTGGCGCAATGAAGTACGGGATATCAACATTGAAGCGGTCGGTATCCGCGATATTGGCGCGTTGACCTATTGGAAAGCCCAAGCCATCACTGAAGCGTTGAACTTTGCGACTTATTACGCGCTGAACTGCCGCCGCAACGTTGCGCAATTTGCTGTACAACGCGACCCCGACAGCCGGGTTGGGCGATTTTTAGGGGAAATGTTTGGTGTCGTCACACTGACCCCGGACCAGGTCTTGAGAGTCACAAAAATAATCGGCGAGATCATCGATGAACTCACCGACCCCAGCTTGACCGGTCCGAACTCCATGCGCTTTGTCGCGGGCACCAGCCGACAGGATCCGGCGTCGGATTATGCATTCATGATTCCCGCCGACAGAGAACGCAAGCTGTATCTGCTGAGCCGATTCTTCGACCCCAATCTGGACGTCTACCAGAACCGTCTGCTGGAGAATGTGGCGTTCAACATATCGACGCACGCCAGGGCCAGCACGCTGATTCACGAATTATCGCACTTGAAGCTCGACACCGTGGACATTGCCTACCTGGACAGCATGCGACCCTTCCCAGACTTGATCAATGTCGCAAGGCCCGGCGCCGAAGTGCTTAAAACCACCCTGGAAGATTTGCGCAGCACCGCGTTATCGACGATGACGCCTGCAACGATGTTGTTCAAGACTCAAGACAGCCTCACCGAATTGTGGGAAGACTTTAAGCCTGGTTCTGCAATTGAAAAGAAAATTTTCAAGGCTACTGGCGCCAAGACCCTGCAGGACGCGAGGATCATTTTCATGTCAGTCCCTGATAAGCGTATTGACACCATCCTGGCCAACGCCGACTCGGTGACGTACCTGATCACCCATCTTGGCCGCCAGCTGGAGCCGGGGGCCTGAACGGCCCCCGGCGAGTGCATCAGTCTTTCTGGTCACGCAGCACGTTACCGGAAGCGCCGTCGATGCGCGCCTCATACACGATGCCATCGGACTTGCGACCTTTGACTTCCCAATAGCCATTGTCATCCGCTTCAGCGGCGTAGACCTCAATGTAGCCGGCCTTGGTTTTCGCCACCTCGATGGCTTTCTCAATGGTGATCCAGCCTGCACCCGGCTTGTCGGCCATGGCGGCGCCAGCGCTCAACAGCGCGGAAGTAGCACACAGGGCGATCAAGGTTTTCTTCAACATTTTCGTACTCCATAGTGGACGACAGGTTAATTCCTGATTTTTTAGGCGCACACAAACAAGAATAAGTTCCAATTGATGTGCAATCGCCATGATGCGGTTCTCGCCGTCCACCTTGGGAGGTTAGAATGTGGGAAATCAGGATGAGTTAATGAGCGAAAAGCCCCTTTCAGAAACCGAATATGACGCCATCACCGACGCCGCCGCGCATTGGTGCATGCGCCTGCATGCTGCAGATTGCACGGCGGGTGAACGTCAGGCTTTTACCCAATGGCACGATGCCCATCCGCTGCACGCCTTCGAATATGCAGCCATGCTCGAGATCTGGGACGTGGCCGACCATCTGCCCCGCGACAAGCCTGAGGCGGTGGTGGTCCCAATCAAGAAGCCGCCCAGCCGCTTGCGCACCTACGCGGTGGCCGCAGCGGTGTGCCTGGCGGCATTGCCGCTTGCCGCCTTCACCGGCTGGGAAGCGGGCTGGTTGCCCAGCTCATATGAACGGTTCGAAGCAGCCAATGGCTTGAAGAAAGTCACCCTGGGCGATGGCAGCCAAGTAGAGTTGAACCTGGGCACCGAGTTGGTCTACAGCCATTACAAGGACCAGCGCCGTGTCACCCTGAAAAAGGGCGAAGCGTTCTTCAACGTCACGCACGACAGCAACCACCCGTTTATCGTGCGGGCCGGCGAAGGCCAGGTGCGAGTGACCGGCACGCAGTTCAATGTCTGGGAATATGAAGATCAGGTGCGGGTGATGTTACTGGAGGGCTCGGTGCAGATCTCCAGCGACGGCGAGCATGCCAGTGTGCCGCTTAGCCCAGGCATGCAAGCCAGTTTCCGCCAGGGTGACGCCACCCCGCAGGTCGCCGCTATCAATCCCGATGACACCGCGCTGGCATGGCGCCAGGGCAAGCTGGTGCTCGACAACCTGACCCTCACGGACGCCTTGCCCCTGATCAACCGCTACCTGAAAAAGCCGGTGATGCTTGCAGACGCCAGTACCGGTGCGATTCGCGTCGGCGGTATCTATAACATCAACGAGGTCAACAACCTCGTGCCCTCCCTGCCCAAGGTGTTGCCGGTCTACCTGACCCAAAACCAGGACGGCAACCCCGTGCTCAATTCCATTCCGCGTAAAACCCCCAAGGGCTGAGCCCGCTCGCACGAAGCGGTACGTTCGGGCCGCGGGTGTCCATTTTTGAAACACCTCCCTCACCTGCATCGCCCGCCGTGTGCGGATTCATGGTTCTGTCACAGGCAGTGTTACATGGCTGAGACGGCGTGAGGCGAGCACAGGCATATCTCAAGCGCTCAGGACTGTTTCAACCCTGAAACAGAGTTGCCATCACTTTGCCCCGACTTAATCCCAACCCCTTGAATATCAACATCTAATAAAAAGCGGCACGCCTTCTGCTCTTTCCCTGACAACGCTGTTTAGGGTCAGCGTTAAGAATAAGGAATGCCGCCGTGAACACACTCACATACACCTCGTCGATAAACGTACTGCTGATCGGTTGCGTGCTCAGTGCAGGTGTCAGCCTGACGAGCCAGGCGGGTGACGGTGTGATCGTGACCGGGCGTACGGTGCAGGGCCACATGTACGGGCGCACCTCCCTGCCCGACCCCTACCCCAATACCGCCAACGCCAACCCCAGCAAAGAGATCAACAGCGCCCTGACCGGCGAACTCAGTGACAGGGACATCGGCGGCATCAGCAGTGGTTCCAGCCTCGCCCGCACCCTTCAGCCCAATGGCAGCTTGTCGGGCCTGGGCGCCACCCAAAACAGCATGTCGACACTTGGCGCTGGCGCAGCGGCCGGCCACGGTGCGGGCAGCGGCGGCGGCATTGGCGGGCAGATCAGCGACTCGGTCCAGCGTGGCATGGCGCCGCTCAACAACCTCGGCAGCATGATGGGGGGCAAGTGATGAAGCGCGCCCTGTTGATATTCGCCCTGCTGGGCAGCGCCTCGGCAATGGCCGACAACAGCGCGGTGATCAACCACAGCGGCCAGCAGTACGACGGTGTGCTGTCGATCAACCAGGCCGCCGGCACGGGGCAGCAGATGTCCAACAGCCGCGCCATCGCGCTCGGTGGCCAGGCCACCAACCTCGACATCCAGCGCGTCGACGGCAAGGTCGACCCGTCCCTGAACGCCAAGGCCGCGATCCAGGGCAACTCATTCAGCAGTGGCAACGGTGTGCTGGGCATCAACCAGTCTGCCGGGGCCAATAACCAATCCATCAACGCTGTGCGGATCAGCCTCAACCCTGGCCCGCAGAGCATCGATGACAGCGTCCTGTTGCAACAGAACACGACGACGCTGGCAACCGACTCAGGGCTCACCCCCACCACTGGCAGCCGCCAGGTCGTGACCAGCGACCAGGCCTTCACCGGCAGCCGAGGAGTGACACAGGTGAACCAGAGTGCCGGGGTGGGGAACCGAGTGGCTAACACCCTGGGCATCACTATCAAGTAACCGCTTGGTAGACGTTCGTTAGACCGTACCAACACTTAACCAACTAATTAGAAGCAAGGAGAAACACCATGAAACCTCAAATGGCTCTGAAACCGATGGTTTTCGCTCTCGCCGCACTCATGGCTGCTGCTGCTCAAGCGGGTGGCTGGCATCCAACCCCACAACCCACCGGTACCGTGGCCGCTGTCGTCACCGATGTGCAAAAAAGCGAACACAACAAATTCGATGACACCAACACCGAGAACAATGCATCAGCCGACAACTCGGTAAATAGCAACAGCGGTAATGTCGGGGTCAACGCACAATCAGGTTCCGGAAACCAGGCTGACAACGCCGGCGCCATCTCCAGTGCCAAAGGCGACTTCGCCACCGTGTTTGCCGTGATTGATGTCGACCAAGGCAGCTCGCATAACAACTTCGTCAACAAAGGCACGCAAAACAACGCCTCTCTGGACGGCTCCATCACCGGCAACTCCGGCAACGTGGGTTACAACGGCCAGGCCGGCCAGGGCAACCAGGGTAAAAACAACCTGGCCATCACCACCGCTGACGGCAAGAACATCGCAGCGGCTTCCAACACCGAGCAGAACTCGCTCAACAACAGCTACCTGAACACGGCCGCCAGCAGCCATGGTTATGGCAAGCCTCAGTACGTGTCCAACAACGCAAGCCTCGACAACTCGGTTAACCGCAACTCCGGCAACGTAGGTGTCAACCTGCAATCCGGTGCGGGCAACCAAGGCAGCAACAGCCTGTCGATCGGCCAAGGTTGCAGCGTCTGCGCCAGCGGCGTGCGCTTCTGATCCAACGGGGCCTTGGCGACAAGGCCCTTTTTATTTCAGTGTCCAACAGGTCATTCGATCATGCGTATCGCGACCCTCACCCTCCTGATGTTACTCACCGGCACGACCTGGGCAGGCACCATGGCAATCTCCGCCATGCCCGGCGGTGCGGTGATTTTCAAGAAGGTCGAGAGCATTCGCGAGCGCCGGTTCGCCAACCTGGTGGAACAGAAAACCGATTTCAGCTGCGGTGCCGCGGCACTCGCCACCATCCTGCGCCAGGCCTATTGGCTGGACGTCGACGAAGCACACATCATCAAAGGCATGCTGGTCACTGCCGACCAGGACCTGGTACGAACCCAGGGCTTTTCCATGCTGGATATGAAGCGCTACCTCGAAAGCATCGGCATGCGTGCCCGGGGCTACAAGATCGCGCCCGAGACCCTGTTGACCGTGAAAATCCCCGTGGTGGTGCTGCTGGAAATCCGCGGCTACAAGCACTTCGTGGTGTTGCAACGGGCCGACAAGGACTGGGTGTACATCGGTGACCCCGTATTGGGCCACAAGCGCTATTCCCATGACGATTTCGTCAAAGGCTGGAATGGCATTGTCTTCGCCGTACTGGGCGAGGGTTACGACAAGGCCAACGTCTTGCTCGACCCGCCCCTGCCGCTGACCGCCAAGAGCCAGATGAATGAGTTCCGGCCTGTGGGCGATGCCGAGCTGATGGATTTCGGTTTTATCCAGAGCGACTTCTTCTAGAAGCGCAATAAGGGGCAGGACGCCCCAGGAGCAGCAGATGAACACTTCCCGTTGGCTGACGGTCTTGTGTCTGGCCGCCTCAATGCCTGCTTATGCGTCCTCGGGGTTCAAACCCATCGAACTCAAGGACGCCGAAATGGCCGAGCTGCGTGGCCGTTACGTGATGCCGGGGCGCATCATCAGCTTTGGCATTGTCATGAGCAGCACCTGGACCAATGCCGTCGGTGACAACATCACGGGCACGGCCAACATGCACATCGACAAGACCACCATTACCCCACAGTTCTACGTGCAAACCACCGGCTCGACCGGTACAGGCACGCGCCCCAACACGGGCACCGGAAATGTGGTCGGTGGTGCCGGCCTCGGCAGCGGCCAGGGCGTGACCCAAAGTGTACGCGCCGCCGGCGATGGCAACGCCGCCTACAACAATGTGGGCATCAACGTCGAAAATGGGGTTAGCCCCGCCAATAACCTGCAGTCCGGCCAGGTGCTGGTGGCGGGCGGCACAGTGACCGGGGACAGCGCCGCGGGCCGTGTCAGCGTATCGGCCAACAGTGGCGGCGTGCAGATGGCCATCCAGGCCAATCACAACCAGGGCAACAGCCTGCAGCAGATCGGCGCGGGGAACGTGCTGCAGGGCACGGTATTGACCGGCGATAGCAACCTTGTCAGAAACATCACCCAGATCAACGTGGTGATGAACAATAACGGGCTGAACAACGCCGCGTTGAACTGCAACCTGGATCAACTCAAAGGCCTACGCACGCTCGGTTATTGAACTACGCTGACCCTCGACACTTACGCATTAGAAAAGGACGGCTTATTTCATGCATCGATCGTTATCGCTACGTGCGGTGGTTTGTTTGAGTACGCTCTTGCCCGCATCCGTGCTGTATGCCGCGCCAGACGCTGACATCGAAACCCTGAAGAAGGAACTCCTGGAACTCAAGCAACGCTACGACGTGCAGCAAAAAGCCTTGGCTGTGCTGGAACAACGTGTGCGTCA
Organism: Pseudomonas sp. PA-7-1E; assembly: GCF_021605325.1. NCBI lineage: Bacteria > Pseudomonadati > Pseudomonadota > Gammaproteobacteria > Pseudomonadales > Pseudomonadaceae > Pseudomonas > Pseudomonas sp. PA-7-1E. Next base: position 1,568 of record NZ_WKFA01000074.1, on the reverse strand, counting down.
GGTCGAGGACCAACCGGCAACGCCCGCCCCCAGGCGCCTGGCCAAATCACCGGCTGACTTCAAGAACGGCGCTAACACTGTCGCGGCTAGTGGTACGGGCGCAGCCGCGGCATCCGGTGGCGCTGGCGGGGGTGGCAGCTCCTACGGCCAGTCCCTCAAGGACGACTCGGCCCCTGCGCAAAGTGTGAGCAACCTGTACAACGAAGCCAGCGGCTTTTTCGGCAATGGCAAGTTCAGCGTGGAAACCGGCATCACCTATGCCCGTTATGACGCGCGCCAGTTGACGCTCAATGGTTTCCTGGCGCTGGACTCGATTTTCCTCGGCAACATCAACCTGGACCGGATCAAATCCGACAGCTGGACCCTGGACCTTACCGGGCGCTACAACGTCGACAACCGCTGGCAGTTCGACCTGAACGTGCCGGTGGTGTACCGCGAGTCCACCTACCAGTCGGGCGGCGCCGGCAACGACGCCACCGCCACCTCCGAAGGTTCCGTGACCCGTGACCCGACCATCGGCGATGTCAACTTTGGCGTGGCGTACAAGTTCCTCGACGAAACCTCGACCTTGCCGGACGCGGTGGTATCCGTGCGCGTCAAGGCACCGACGGGCAAGGAGCCTTTTGGCATCAAACTGGTCCAGCAACCGAACAACGACAACCTCTACGTGCCCGAAAGCCTGCCCACGGGCAACGGGGTCTGGTCGGTCACGCCGGGCATCTCCCTGGTCAAGACCTTCGACCCGGCCGTGTTGTTCGGTTCGTTGTCGTACACCCATAACTTTGAAGACTCGTTCGATGACATCAGCAGTCAAGTCAATCAGAAGGTGGGAGGCAAGGTGCGCCTGGGCGACAGCTTCCAGTTCGGGGTCGGCGTCGCCTTTGCCCTGAACGAGAAGATGAGCATGTCGTTCTCGGTTTCCGACCTGGTGCAGCGCAAGAGCAAACTCAAGCCGGATGGCGGCGACTGGCAATCGGTGGTGTCCAGCGATGCCAACGCGGGCTACTTCAACGTGGGTATGACGATTGCCGCCTCGGATAACCTGACCATCGTGCCGAACCTGGCGATTGGGATGACCGATGATGCGCCGGACTTTACGTTCAGCCTGAAATTCCCGTATTACTTCTGATTGGTTTGCCTGCGGGCGGTGTGTCAGTTGCTGCATCGGTGACGGCACTACCGCCTTCGCAGGCAAGCCAGCTCCCACATTGGCCCTGTATGCCCACAGAATCAGCGCCTGGCACAGATCCCCTGTGGGAGCGGGCTTGCCCGAGAAGGCGGAGTGTCAGTCACTGAATCTCTAACTGAACCACCGCTATCGCAGGCAAGCCAGCTCCCACATTGGCCCTGTATTGCCCACAGAATCAGCGCCTGGCACAGATCACCTGTGGGAGCGGGCTTGCCCGCGAAAGCGGAGTGTCAGTCACTGAATCTCTAACTGAACCACCGCTATCGCAGGCAAGCCAGTTCCCACATTGGCCATGCATTGCCCACAGAATCAGCGCCTGGCACAGATCACCTGTGGGAGATTCTATGGTTGAGGGGCAACCCTCAACCAACTTTTGGCT